>NZ_JBEYYI010000025.1:0-147707 GCF_040645495.1 Nocardia sp. NPDC046763
GCGGCCTACACCCTGCAGGAACTCCTCACCATCAAGTCGGACGACGTGGTCGGCCGCGTGAAGGTGTACGAGGCGATCGTCAAGGGCGAGAACATTCCGGAGCCCGGTATCCCGGAGTCGTTCAAGGTGCTCTTGAAGGAACTCCAGTCGTTGTGCCTCAACGTGGAGGTGCTGTCCTCGGACGGCGCCGCCATCGAGATGCGCGACGGCGACGACGAGGACCTGGAGCGCGCCGCGGCGAACCTGGGTATCAACCTGTCCCGCAACGAGGCTGCGACGGTCGACGACCTGGCGCAGTGAGCGAACGGTCCTGGAGC
Source organism: Nocardia sp. NPDC046763 (assembly GCF_040645495.1). Taxonomy (NCBI): domain Bacteria; kingdom Bacillati; phylum Actinomycetota; class Actinomycetes; order Mycobacteriales; family Nocardiaceae; genus Nocardia; species Nocardia sp. NPDC046763. The sequence continues at coordinate 318 of NZ_JBEYYI010000025.1, forward strand.
GCCGAGAGGCGCTCCAGGGCAACGGATTTGAACTTTTGCTCATTCTCAACCCGAACAGGGGAAAGGAAGTTACGTGCTAGACGTCAACTTCTTCGATGAACTCCGGATCGGCCTGGCGACCGCCGAAGACATTCGCAACTGGTCTTTCGGCGAAGTCAAGAAGCCGGAGACCATCAACTACCGCACGCTGAAGCCGGAGAAGGACGGCCTCTTCTGCGAGAAGATCTTCGGTCCCACCCGGGACTGGGAGTGCTACTGCGGTAAGTACAAGCGTGTCCGCTTCAAGGGCATCATCTGTGAGCGCTGTGGTGTCGAGGTGACTCGTGCCAAGGTGCGTCGTGAGCGCATGGGCCACATCGAGCTGGCCGCCCCGGTCACCCACATCTGGTACTTCAAGGGTGTGCCGTCGCGCCTGGGCTACCTGCTCGACCTCGCGCCGAAGGATCTGGAAAAGATCATCTACTTCGCCGCGTACGTGATCACCGCGGTCGACGACGAGCTGCGCCACAACGAGCTGTCCACGCTCGAGGCGGAGATGGAGGTCGAGAAGAAGTCGGTCGCCGATCAGCGCGACGCCGACCTCGAGGCCCGCGCCCAGAAGCTGGAAGCCGACCTGGCCGAGCTGGAGGCCGAGGGCGCCAAGTCCGACGTCCGCCGCAAGGTCAAGGACGGCGGCGAGCGCGAGATGCGTCAGCTGCGCGACCGCTCCCAGCGTGAGCTGGACCGGCTCGACGAGATCTGGACCACCTTCACCAAGCTGGCCAAGAAGCAGCTGATCATCGACGAGGTGATCTACCGCGAGCTGCAGGACCGCTACGGCGAGTACTTCACCGGTGCCATGGGTGCCGAGGCGATCCAGAAGCTCATGGAGACCTTCGACATCGCCGCCGAGGCCGAGAACCTGCGCGAGACCATTCGCACGGGCAAGGGCCAGAAGAAGCTGCGCGCGCTGAAGCGTCTGAAGGTCGTGGCCGCGTTCCAGACCAACGGCAACTCGCCGATGGGCATGGTCCTCGACGCCGTGCCGGTGATCCCGCCGGAGCTGCGCCCGATGGTGCAGCTGGACGGTGGCCGCTTCGCGACCTCCGACCTGAACGACCTGTACCGCCGCGTCATCAACCGCAACAACCGGCTGAAGCGACTGATCGATCTGGGTGCGCCCGAGATCATCGTGAACAACGAGAAGCGCATGCTTCAGGAGTCGGTGGACGCGCTGTTCGACAACGGCCGTCGTGGCCGTCCGGTCACCGGTCCGGGTAACCGCCCGCTGAAGTCGCTGAGCGATCTGCTCAAGGGCAAGCAGGGTCGTTTCCGTCAGAACCTGCTCGGTAAGCGTGTCGACTACTCCGGCCGTTCGGTCATCGTCGTCGGTCCGCAGCTGAAGCTGCACCAGTGTGGTCTGCCCAAGCTGATGGCGCTCGAGCTGTTCAAGCCGTTCGTCATGAAGCGTCTGGTCGACCTGAACCACGCGCAGAACATCAAGTCCGCCAAGCGGATGGTGGAGCGGCAGCGTCCCCAGGTGTGGGATGTCCTCGAAGAGGTCATCTCCGAGCACCCGGTGCTGCTGAACCGTGCGCCCACCCTGCACCGCCTGGGTATCCAGGCCTTCGAGCCGCTGCTGGTCGAAGGTAAGGCCATCCAGCTGCACCCGCTGGTGTGTGAGGCGTTCAACGCCGACTTCGACGGTGACCAGATGGCCGTGCACCTGCCGCTGTCGGCGGAGGCGCAGGCCGAGGCCCGCATCCTCATGCTGTCCTCGAACAACATCCTGTCGCCGGCGTCGGGTCGTCCGCTCGCCATGCCGCGTCTGGACATGGTGACCGGTCTGTACTACCTGACGCGCCTGGAAGAGGGCGCGAAGGGCGAGTACCGCCCGGCCACCAAGGACGAGGCCGAGTTCGGCGTCTACTCCTCGGCCGCCGAGGCGCAGATGGCTGTCGACCGCGGTGAGCTGACCGTGCGTTCGCTGATCAAGATTCGTCTGACCGAGCAGCGTCCGCCGAAGGACGTCGAGGCCGAGCTGTTCCCGAACGGCTGGCAGCGGGGCGACGCGTGGATCACCAAGACCACGCTGGGCCGCGTCATCTTCAACGACCTGCTTCCGGCGGACTACGCGTTCATCGACGAGCCGATGCCGAAGAAGCGTCAGGCGGCGATCATCAACGATCTCGCCGAGCGCTACCCGATGATCGTCGTGGCGCAGACCGTCGACAAGCTGAAGGACTCCGGCTTCTACTGGGCCACCCGCTCCGGTGTCACCGTCTCCATGTCGGACGTGCTCGTTCCGCCGGAGAAGGCGGAGATCATGGAGCGCTACGAGGCGCAGTCGGATCAGATCGAGAAGAAGTACCAGCGTGGTGCGCTCGATCACCAGGAGCGCAACAACGCCCTGGTCAAGATCTGGCAGGAAGCGACCGAAGAGGTCGGTAAGGCGCTGCGCGCGCACTACCCGGCCGACAACCCGATCATCACGATCGTCGACTCGGGCGCGACCGGTAACTTCACCCAGACTCGTACCCTCGCCGGTATGAAGGGTCTGGTTACCAACCCGAAGGGTGAGTTCATCCCGCGGCCGATCAAGTCCTCCTTCCGTGAGGGCCTGACGGTTCTGGAGTACTTCATCAACACCCACGGTGCGCGAAAGGGTCTGGCCGACACCGCGCTTCGTACCGCCGACTCGGGTTACCTGACCCGTCGTCTGGTGGACGTGTCGCAGGACGTCATCGTGCGCGAGACCGACTGTGGCACCGAGCGCGGCATCGTGGTGCCGATCGCGGAGAAGCAGGCCGACGGCTCGCTCATCCGGGACGCCCACGTGGAGACCAGCACCTACGCTCGTACGCTGGCCACCGACGCGGTGGACGCGAACGGCAATGTCGTCGTCGAGAAGGGCCACGACCTGGGCGACCCCGCCCTGGAGGCGCTGCTCGAGGCCGGCATCACCGAGGTGAAGGTCCGTTCCGTGCTGACCTGCACCACCGGCACCGGCGTGTGTGCCACCTGCTACGGCCGCTCGATGGCGACCGGCAAGCTGGTGGACATCGGTGAGGCCGTCGGTATCGTCGCCGCCCAGTCCATCGGTGAGCCCGGTACCCAGCTGACCATGCGTACCTTCCACCAGGGTGGTGTCGCGGGTGACGACATCACGGGTGGTCTGCCCCGAGTTCAGGAGCTCTTCGAGGCTCGTGTGCCCAAGGGCAAGGCCCCCATTGCCGAGGTGTCGGGTCGCGTGCGGCTCGAGGACGACGACCGCTTCTACAAGATCACCATCATTCCGGACGACGGTTCGGACGAGGTGCTCTACGACAAGCTGTCGAAGCGTCAGCGGCTGCGGGTGTTCAAGCACGAGGACGGCTCCGAGCGTCTCCTGGCCGACGGTGACCACGTCGAGGTCGGTCAGCAGCTGCTCGAGGGCTCGGCCGATCCGCACGAGGTGCTGCGCGTGATGGGTCCGCGTCAGGTGCAGGTCCACCTGGTCCACGAGGTCCAGGAGGTGTACCGCTCGCAGGGTGTGTCCATCCACGACAAGCACATCGAGGTGATCGTCCGCCAGATGCTGCGCCGCGTCACCATCATCGATTCGGGTGCGACCGAGTTCCTCCCGGGTTCGCTGGTGGAGCGCGCCGAGTTCGAGTCCGCCAACCGCCGCGTGGTCGCGGAGGGTGGCGAGCCCGCCTCGGGTCGCCCGGTGCTGATGGGTATCACCAAGGCGTCGCTCGCGACCGATTCGTGGCTGTCGGCGGCCTCCTTCCAGGAGACCACCCGCGTGCTCACGGACGCCGCGATCAACTGCCGCTCCGACAAGCTGATCGGCCTGAAGGAGAACGTGATCATCGGTAAGCTGATCCCGGCCGGTACCGGCATCAACCGGTACCGCAACATCCAGGTTCAGCCCACCGAAGAGGCCCGCCAGGCCGCGTACGCTGTCCCGTCCTACGACGACAGCTACTACAGCCCGGACGGCTTCGGCACCTCCACCGGTGCCGCGGTCCCGCTGGACGACTACGGCTTCAGCGACTACCGCTGAGCTTTGTAGGCAGCCAATAGAATTCGGCCCCTGCTCCGATCGGAGCAGGGGCCGAACTCTTTTCACGTCCGGGTGCGCATCGCGGGCTTATGCTGGTTGCGGCGATTTAGCCCATCCCCGGTGGAGGAGCTGACATGTCCGTTGGTCGTATTCGTCACGGTGTCGTCGCGGCAGTCTCCGGGGTGGCGGTGTTGTCGCTGTGGGCGCCGCAGGCCGCGGCCGATCCGGGCGGCGGGCTGGGTGGCTGTCAGCACGGTGGAATGCTGAGCGGCACCAGGATTCCGGGTACCGGCAGCGCCGGCCAGAGCGTGCGGCGCGAGGCGGATCTGTGGGGGTGCTCCAGTCCGCTGCTGCCCGGCATCGTGTCGGGGCATTTCAGCGCCGAATTGCCGTTCAACAGTCTCGACGCGCCGTCCATGGGCCAATTCGCCTGGGCCGACGGCAGTGTCAGCACGGTGATCGCCCAGCCCAATGCGTTGTGGACGATCACCGGCGGCCCCGGCAGCGGGCACACCTTCCGGTTCAACCTCGCCGGCGAAATGAACGTGTGGTGGTACCACTGGGACAACAGTATGCCCGTGGACTCGATGATCTTCCTCGAGTGAGACGACCTTCCTCGAGTGAACCGGGAATGCGAACGGCCCGCGCTATGACGAGGAGCGCGGGCCGAATTGTGGTGCGGGGTGGGTCAGTTCGCCGGTTGGGGGGCGGCGGGGAGGGCGGCGAAGGCCGGGCGGAAGAGGTTGCCGGTGCCGGGGGCGAGGGTGTCGACGTAGCTCAGGGCCGCTTCGGTGGCCTGCTGGCCGCCCGACATCTGGAGGCCGATGGCGCCGCCGACGACGCCGCCGACCACGGCGAGCAGGGGAGCGGTGATGAAGTCGAGGACGAACAGGCCGACGGGGAAGCCCGCGATGAAGCCGATGGTGGCGCCGATGGCCGCGCCGGTGGCGACCGCGGGCAGGTTGGCCTGGACGACGTCGAAGAAGTGCTGCTGGGCGTCGACCTCACGGACCGGGGTGTCGGATTCCGCGATGGGGGTGAGGGTCAGCCGGCGGTTGTCCTGATCGATGGTCGGGGTGAATTCGGCTGTCTTGCCGTCGATGTCGTACTTCAGGGGGACCGTGGAGACCAGGACGCCCTCGTCGTTGGTCACGATGACGGCGTCGCCGTCCCAGGTGGCGAGGAAGCGCCCGGCCTGCAGGGTGCTGACGGCGGCGCGATGGTCGGCGGTGAGGGCCACGTCATAGCCGATATTGTGATCGGTGCCCTTGATCTGCAGGGCGGGTTGCTCCGGAGCCTGCGCCGGTTCGGCGGTTGCGGTGCCCGCGACAGTGGTCGCGGTCAGGCAAAGCAGGGCGGGTGCAATGTATTTGGTTATACCCATCGTGGTTTTCCCTCGAGTTGCGGACTGGTTCCCCGACATTTGCGACAAACTACCGTTATCAACTCGAGATGTGAAGGGTTGTGGCGCACAAGGGCAATCGATAAGTGGAACCGGCAGGTCAGCGCCGGTGTCAGGAGAGTGGCGTGTCGCTCGCCAGGGGGTCGTCCGCCGGCTCGCCCAGCCGGACCACCACCACGCCGATGAGAATCAATGCGCCACCGAGCAATTGGATCGGCGCGGGCACCTGGCCGAGCAGTGCCCAGGAGAACAGAATGGCGGCCAGCACCTCGCCGAGCGCGGCGAAGGACGCCAGCCGGGAGCCGAGCAGCCGGGTGGCGGCAATGCCGGTCACGTACGAGACGGCGGCGGTGATCACGCCGAGCGCGAGCAGCGGCGCCCACCAGTCCACGATGAAGCCCTGGAACGCGACGGAATTGGTAGTGGCGTGCAGCGGCACGATGCCGATCAGTCCGGCCGCCAGAATGCCGAGCCCGCCGACCAGCAGTCCGCCGGTGGCCAGCACGGTGCCGGGTACCTGGTCCCCGGCGTGCGCGGACAGGATGAAATACGCTGCAGCGCCGACCATCGCGCCCAGCGCCCAGGTGATGCCGACCCCGCTGGTGGCCGTGCCGGAGTTCAGGTCGAGCACCAGGATCAAGCCGGTCACGCCGATCACCGCGCCGAGAACGGTTGCGCGCCCGGGCTTCTGGTTGTGCCGCAGCCACAGCCACACCACCACCGCGATGGGTGCGGTGTATTCGATGAGCAGTGCCACCGCGACGTCCATGTGCGCGACGGCGTTGAAGTAGGCCAGCTGCGCGGTGGCGACGGCGAGCAGGCCGTAGCCGGCGAGCAGGGCGGCATTGCGGCGCAGCAGGTTCCAGTCGCCGCGCAGCTGCCGCGCGGCCACGGGCAGCAGGACCAGCGCGCCGAGCAGTACGCGCACGATGACCACGGCGGCCGGACTCCAGCCGGCGTCGATGAGCCCGCGGGCCAGCGGGCCGGAGAGCCCGAACGCGGCCGCCGACAGCGCGGCGCAGAGCAGCCCGGAACGCAACCGGTTCGACACCGCCGCTCTGTCATGAGTCAAAGTCGCCATGGCAAATGACGCTAGGCGGCCCGGGTGTAATCTGTCAAAGTGATTTTCGCTGATGACACAGTGGCGGCCATGGCGGCGGCGGTGGAACTGGTGAACTCGGCCGAGGACCCGGACACCCTCACCGAGATCGCCCAGCTGGACGAGTTTTTCGTCAAGCACGGCTACACCGGCGTCCACGCCCGTACCCGGGCGGAGCTGACGGCCGTCCGCGCCCAGCGCGCCCCGCTGCGCCGCCTGCTCACCGCCGACCGCGATACCGCGGTCGACCTGGTGAACGCCATCCTGGCCGAGCATCACGCGGTGCCGCGGCTGGTCCGCCACGACGGCCTCGACTACCACATCCACGCGGTCCCGCCCGAGGCTCCGCTGGATGTCCGAATGGCCGTCGAGACCGCCATGGCCATGATCGACCTGATCCGGGCCGACGAGCTGTCCCGGCTGGCCATCTGCGCCGACGAGACCTGCGCGGGCATCGTGCTGGACCTGTCCCGCAACCGTTCCCGCCGCTACTGCTCCACGGCCTGCACCAATCGCAATGCGGTCGCGGCCTACAGGGCTCGCAAAATGGTCGGTTGAGCCCGCCGGACGGTCAGCTGATCACGTCGGCGAGCCGATCCACCTGATCGGTGTCGCGGCCGTAGCAGTACAGCATCACCTCGTCCGCCCCGAGATCGCCGAATTGCCGGATGGCGTCGCGGATTTCGCCGGGCGTGGTCAGCATGCCGTCGACCATGAAGTCGGCGCGGCCGGAGAATTCGTAGTACGCGCCCATGGACGCGCGGGCGTCGTCGAGCACGGCGTCCGCGCCGAGCGCGACATTGATCTGGGCCACGATGCGGGGCGCGCCGGTGCGGCCGTGGTCGCGCCAGGAACGGCGGACCGTGTCGAAGAGCCCGCCCGCCCAGGAGGGCGCGGCGGCCGCGAGGAAGCCGCCGCCCCAGCGGCCGACGCGTTCCAGCGCGGCGGGCTGGAAGCCGCCGAAGAGCAGTTCCGGGCCGGGGAGCGAGCTCGGTGCGGGGCCGATGGGCCCGCAGGTGGAACTGAACGGTTTGCCGGCCCAGAGGTCGCGCATGAGGCCGATCTGCTCATCGAGGCGGCGGCCGCGAGTATGCAGTTCGGTGCCGGAGGCCTCGTGGTCGTCGGCGCGCCCGCCCACGCCGAGGCCGAGCACGAAGCGCCCGCCGGACAGCACATCCAGGGTGGCGGCCTGTTTAGCGAGCAGCGCGGGATCGCGCAGGGGTGCGATGAGGACCTCGGTCTGCAGCTTGACGCGGCTGGTCGCGCCGGCGAGCACGCCGAGGGTGACCAGCGGTTCGGGATTGTCGTAGACCAGACGATCGAGCAGACCGAGGGTGGAGAAGGGGCCGACGTCGGCCCGGCGCGCCCAGTCGAGCAGGGCGGGGGGATCGGAAATGGGGAGTCCGAGACCGATGTGCATTGGGGTGACCTCCATGGAGAGATGCGTGGGCACAATTGCTCTGCCGCCCACTCCGCGCCTCTCCGGAGGCGGATGCTCTCATTCTGCGGCACAACTTCCGGAGAGCATCTCTTGGATTGTGGCCAATATAGGACGCTTTCGAGCAATGTCGCAACCGGGTCGGTAGCTCCGGGTGCGCCGGGCCGGGTTGGGCGATAGTGTTGCTGCGCCGCCCTGGCGGGCCGGTGGATGGTGCTAGCGTGCCCGTACGCTGTACGAGTTCAATCGGGGTTTTCCAGGTAATGACGATGAGAACACAACTGCCGCTGCGGCCCTACGATGTCGTGCTGATCGGCGGCGGCATCATGAGCGCGACGCTCGCGATGCTGATCAAGCATCTGGAACCCAGCTGGACCATCGCCGTGTACGAGCGATTGCCCGAGGTGGGCTCCGAAGCGTCGGCGGCCTGGAACAATTCGGGCACTGGCCATGCCGGACTGTGCGAACTCGATTACACCACCGAGAATCCCGATGGCACGATCGATATCGAGCCGGCGCTCGAGCTCAATGAGCAGTTCCAGCTCACCCGGCAGCTGTGGGCGTCGCTGGTGGAATCCGGGGTGCTGCGCAAGCCGGAGACCTTCATCAATCCGGTCCCGCACCTGACGCTGGCGCGCGGGCAGCGGGAAGTGGATTTCCTGCGCCGCCGTCACGAAACCATGTCCGCGCACCACCTTTTCGCGAATATGCGATTCAGCGACGATCCGGAGGTCATCGCCGACTGGGCCCCGCTGATCACCCGGGGCCGTGACGCCTCCGAGCCGATCGCCGCGACCCGCGATATCACCGGTAGCGATGTGGATTTCGGCGAACTGACCGGCCAGCTGTTCCATTGGCTGCGCTGGCAGGATGTCGAGATACACCGCAATTGCGAGGTGCGCGGGCTGCGCCGCAACAATGACGGCACCTGGCAGTTGCGGGTCGACTGGCGCACCGACAACGACCGCCTCACGCGAAAGGCGGACGCCCGCTTCGTATTCGCGGGCGCAGGCGGCTGGGCGCTGAAAATCCTGCAGCGAGCCGGTGTTCCGGAAGTGCACGGTTATGGTCTGCTGCCGGTGAGTGGCCGATTCCTGCGCTGTGACAATCCCGCCGTGGTGGCCGAGCACGATGGGAAGGTCTATGGCAGCGCGCCCGAGGGTGCGCCGTCGATTGCCATGCCGCACTTGGATACCCGGGTCGTGAACGGCGATCGCGCGCTGCTGTTCGGTCCGTACCCGGGTGCGAATCCTCGTTTCCTGAAACGGGGTTCGCTCTTCGACGCCGCGGGGTCGGTGCGGCCGGGCAATGCGGGCCCGATCGCGGCCATGTTGAAGTCGAATCCCGAGCTGATGCGGCTGCTGGTGGCGCAGCTGGCCTCGACCCGGAAGAAGAAGCTCGCCGCGCTGCGGGAATTCGTCCCCGAGGCGCGCACCGAGGATTGGACCCTGATCACCGCGGGTCAGCGCGCCCAGCTGGTGAAGCCGGATCCGCAGCGCGGCGGGGTGCTGGCGTTCGGGACGGAAGTCGTTGCCGCGCAGGATGGTTCGATCGCCGCGGTGCTGGGCGCCACGCCGGGTGCGTCGACCGCCCCGGTGATCCTGCTCGAGGTACTGGAGCGCTGCTTCCCGCGCTACTCCCGGCTCTGGGAGCCGCGGTTGCGCGAGCTCATGCCGACGCTGGGGCAGAGCCTGGCCAACGATCCGCGGCTGGCGCGCCAGACCATGGCCCGGACTGCGGAGGCGCTGGGGCTGGCCGGCCGGGTAGTGGGCTGAACCGGCGGAAGCTGTCGTGGAGATCCGTGGCAGGAGGCTGCCGTGGACAAAGCCGCGTCCGGCCCGGTATGAAATTGGAACAGGTTTCAATTTCTGGCCGACCAGGAGAAGCGATGGACAGCGCTACCAAGGACGAGGCGAACGCCGCCATGGGCGAGATGGTGATGGCGGGCTTCCAGAAGCTCGGCTTCATCCAGTTCACCGGTATCGAGGGCGTGGACTACACCCCGGGCCGCAATGTGGTCCGCATGGCCGCGCGCCCCGAGCACTTCAACCACAATGGCGATATCCACGCCGCCCTGCTGTTCGGCCTGGCCGAGACGGCCGCCATGGGCGCGTCCATCTCCGGCATCGTGGACCTGCTCGGCGACACCTTCATCGTCGCCCGCGACGGCCGCATCGAATATCTGGCCCGCGCCAAGGGTGAGGCGGGCCCGTTCAGCGCCACCTCCGAGCTGACGCCGGAGACCATCGCCGAGACCCGCGCGAACATCGAATCCCGCACCGAGATCGAGCTCGAGGTGCCGGTGACGATCTCCGATGTCACCGGCAAGCCCGTGGCCCGCGCCGCCTTCACCGCGGTGATCCGGCCGCGCCGGAAGTGATTCCGGCGCGAGCGAAATGACTCAGCGCTCGCTGTCGAGCATGGCCATCTGCGCGGGCGCGTAGCGGCCGCCCGCCACCTGGCCGGCGGGCACGGCCGCCTCGATGGTGGCCAGCTCGGCCTCGGACAGCCGAATGTCCACCGCCGCAACGGCTTCGGCCCAGCGTTCCGGCTTCCGCGCGCCGATCAGCGGCACGATGTCCGTGCCCCGCGACAGCACCCAGGCGATGGCCAGCTGGGCCACGCTCACCTGGTGTTCGGCCGCGATCTTCGCCAGCGCGTCGACCAGGCGCAGGTTGGCGTCGAGATTCTCGCCCTGGAAACGCGGGCTGTGCGCCCGGAAATCGGAGGACGCGAACTGCTGCCCGGGCCGCAGCGAATCGCTCAACAGGCCGCGCGAGAGCACCCCGTAGGCGGTGATGCCGATGCCGAGTTCCCGTGCGACGGGCAGGATTTCGGCCTCGATGCCACGCGAGATCAGGGAGTATTCGATCTGCAGGTCCGCGATCGGGTGCACGGCCGCCGCGCGGCGCAGCGTCTCCGCGCCCACCTCGGACAGGCCGATGTGGCGGATGTAGCCGGCCTGCACCAGCTCGGCCAGGCCGCCGATGGTCTCCTCGATCGGAATGTTCGGGTCCAGCCGGGCGGGCCGGTAGATGTCGACGTAGTCGGTGCCCAGCCGCTGCAGGGAGTAGGCGAGGAAGTTCTTGGTGGCCGCGGGCCTGGTGTCGACGCCGCCGAAGCTGTTGTCGGGTCCGCGCAGCGCGCCGTACTTCACGCTGAGCAGGATGTCCTCGCGCTTGCGGTCGGCCAGCGCCTGCCGGATGAGCAGTTCGTTGTGGCCCATGCCGTAGAAGTCGCCGGTGTCGATGAGGTTCGCGCCCGAGTCGAGGGCGGCGTGCACGGTTGCGATCGAGACGGCGTCGTCGGCCGCGCCGTACATGCCGGACATGCCCATGGCTCCGAGGGCCAGGCGGGAGACGGCGGGCCCGGTCTTGCCGAGCTGGACGGTGCTGAGGTTCGTGGTCATATCGATAACACTGCGCCCCGCCGGCGAGGTCCGGGAGAGGAGCGTTCATCCAGGGATCGCCGATCCCTGGTTACCGCCTGTGGACGGCTGGGGAGTAATTCGCGCGCCGCAGACTGGGATCGCCGGTACCTGGCTAGCGGGCCGGGGACGGGGGACAGTGGTGAGGTGGATCGAACCGAGCTGGCAGACTTCCTGCGCCGCCGCCGTGAGCAGCTGCAACCCGCCACCGTCGGGTTGCCGCCGGGCGCGCGCCGCCGCACCCCGGGCCTGCGCCGCGACGAGGTCGCCATGCTCGCGGGCATGTCGACCGACTACTACACCCGGCTGGAACAGGCGCGCGGCCCGCGCCCGTCCGTGCAGGTCCTGGCCTCGCTGGCGCGGGCGCTGCGGCTGACCGACAGCGAGCGCGACCACCTCTACCACCTGTCCGGCCACCAGGCCCCCGCGCGCGGCGACGACAGTCACGTGGGACCGGGCCTGCTGCACCTGCTCTCGAAGCTGGACGACACCCCCGCCGTGGTCATCTCCGACCTGGGTGAGGTGCTGGTGCAGAACCGCATGCACACCCTGCTGTCCGGGGACTACTCGCAGCGGCGCGGGCTGGAGCGCTGCATTCCGTGGCGCTGGTTCACCGAACCGGGCTCCCGCGCCATCTTCCCGCCGCAGGACTGGGAAGCCATGAGCCACAAGCATGTCGCCGATCTCCGCGCGGTCTCCGCCCGCCGCGCCGGCGACGCCGACGTGACCGAGCTGGTGGCCCGGTTGCGGGCCGCCAGCCCGGAGTTCGAGCGGCTGTGGAACGAACACGAGGTGGGCACCGGAACCGGCCACATCAAGCGCATGGTCCACCCCGAAGTCGGTGTGCTGGAGCTGATCTGCGAACCGTTGCTCACCCCCAGCGCCACCCGGCACGTGCTGATCTACTACCCCGCGCCCGGCACCGACACCCAGGAGAAGCTGGATCTGTTGCGGGTCATCGGAACTCAGTCCATGACCAGCCGCTGACGGTCGACCGCAACGAAATCGGCCCCGAACCCGCCGTGCGGTTCGGGGCCGGCCTTCGTCTCACACGTGCGGCACGCCGCAGTTCACTCGTGCGGCACGCCGCAGTTCACTCGTGCGGCACGCCGCAGTTCACTCGTGCGGCACGCCGCAGCGGCGCTTGCGCGGCTTCAGATGCAGCCCCGGCAGCGGCGGCGCGGGGATCCGCTGGTCCGGTGTGTGCCCGGCGATATCAGCGAAACGGCCGACATCGTGCTTCTCCCAGTCGTTGCGGGCCTGTTCGATCTCCTCATGGCTGCGGGCCACGAAGTTCCACCACATGACGAGATCCTCGCCGAACGGTTCACCGCCGAGCAGCAGCAGATGCGCGCCGCCCGCGGAGTCGTGCAGCCGGAGGGACTCGCGGTCGCTGCCCAGGTAGAACAGGCTGCCGGGCGCGACGGTGGTGTCGTCGATGCTGAGCCCGCCCGCGATCACCAGCACCGCGTGCTCGAAGTCCGGATTCAGCGGCAGCGTCACCGCCGCACCCGCCTCGAGGCGCAGATCCGCGCCGACGATCGGGGTGTAGGCCCGCGCCGGGGAGGTGACCCCGCCGAGCGAGCCCAGCAGGACGACGCCGTGCAGCCCCGACAGCGCGAACTCGGGCAGGTCCCGATGCTGCTCGAAATGCGGTGCGATATCCCGGGATTCATCCGGCAGTGCCACCCACAGCTGGAGCCCGTGACCCGAGATATGGTCCGGCACCCGATATTCCGAGTGCGCGATGCCGCGTCCGGAGGTCATGAGGTTCAGCTGCCCGGGCGCGATCTCCACATCCGAGCCCACGCTGTCGCGGTGGCGGATCCGCCCGTCCAGAGGCCATGTGACCGTTTGCAATCCGATATGCGGATGCGGGTCGATATCGTGCCCCTCCGGGTTGGTGGGCGAGCCCCCGTCGAAATGGTCCAGGAAGCACCACGCGCCGACCGTCGGCAGGTCCCGCTGCGGCAGCGACCGGAAGACGGTCACCCCGCGTACGCCGCCCAGCGGCACCTCGCGGGCCGGAAAGAATTCGGCGCGTGGCCCGGGCCGCCCGGACGATTCGCACAGCGCCTCTTCCGGCCGTGGCTCCAGATCGCTCATGCCCGCTCCTCCCTGATCACCTCTTGATGCCCTTGCCCACCACGTATTCGTCGTATTCCGGGTGCTTGTCCAACCAGCCCTTGATGAACGGGCAGCGCGGCACGATGACGCGGCCGCGGGCGATCACATCCTTGATCGCCTCCTGCGCGAGCAGATTCGCCAGGCCCTTGCCGCTGAATTCCTGATCCACCTCGGTATGAATGAAGGTGGTGTCGTTGTCGTCGCGCTCGCGGTACTCGCTGAACCCGGCGAGCGAATTCCCGTACCACACCTCGTACCGGTGTTGCGCGTCGTTACGAACGACTGCGGCCGTCACGGCCTGTTCGCTCATTGTTCAGTTCTCCTTCCGCACCCGCACCGGATGTCTGCTCATAATCGACACGCGATTGAACGCGCCGATAGTGGTCGCAGCCCAGATGAGAACGGACATCTGGTCATCCGACAAATGTTGCCGCGCAGCAGCATACTCACGCTGCATGGTCTCCTCATCCGGTAATGAAGTGACCGTCTCGGCGACCGAGAGTGCGGCCTGCTGCAGTTCCGTGAACAGGTACGGACTGCGGTGCCAGGCGGTCAGGACATCCAATTGCTGCTGGGTGACACCGGCTTCGCGGGCGTACCGGGAATGCAGGTCCAGGCAGAACGGGCAGCCAGTGAGCTGGGAGACGCGCACATTCACCAATTCCATGACCGCACGGTCCAGATCGGCGGCCGCGGCGGCGTTCCGCACCGCGAGCGCGACACTGTTGAGTTCGCGGAAGACCTCGGGCGTCTGCTTGTCGATCCACAACCGGTCGTGAGTTACAGGTGACTGCATAGTGGCTGCATCGTAAGCCGAGAATGTGAACCGTGCCTTCCGGTCTGAAAATTGGTGTTTCAGTCCGAGGTCTTCCGGGGTGAACTCAGAGTGCCGCGGCCGCCCGCTGCCTCGCGAAGAAATCGAGCACGGCCGTGTGCCAGGCGTCGGGCTGCTCCACCATGACGACGTGCCCGCCCGGGAGCTCGGTGTACTCGGCCCCCGGAATCCCGGCGGCCTGCGCGCGGGCGTTGGCCGGATCGCAGAGCAGGTCGCCGGTGAGCCCGATGACCAGCGTCGGTACCGCCACCTGCGGCAGGTCGGCGCGCACATCCGTGTGCTCGATCAGCGCCGCCTGCGCGGCGGTGCCGCCCGGGATGTTCGCCGCGGTCTGCGCCAGGATCTCCGAAAGCTGCTCTTCGGGAAGGGCATTCACGAAGTCCGCGCTGAACCCGGCGAGCAGGACGAACCGCGCGAAGGATTCGCGGTCCCCGGCGGCCAGGGCACGCTGCCACAGCTGGATGTTCAGCCGCGACCGATTGTCGGGCTTGGCGAAGCCGCCGGTGAGCACCAGCCCGCGTACCCGCTCCGGATGCCGCACCGCCGCCCGGATCGCCACCGCGGTGCCGAGGGAGAAGGCGACGATCGAAAAGGTCCCGGCCCCTCGAGCCACCGCCTCGGCGACCAGGGCGTCGGCGAGGGAGTCCAGCGTGAGCGGAGTGTCATCGGTCGGGTAATCGGACCCGATGACCAGGTGATCGGTGGCGAGCAGAGGGATCAGGCCGCCGAAGTTGGCATCGATGCCGCCGCCCCCGCCGTGGGCCAGCACGATGGCGGGGCCGGAACCGGAGACCTGGGTGGTGAGGACCGGGCTTTCGGAAGAAATGTTCGTCATGGCGGCGACGTTAGGGATTCACATGGGTGTGAAGGTCAACGCGATGTGCGGGAGGTCACAGTGCTGATCGGCGAACTGTCCCGGGCCACCGGGGTGCCCGCCCGGCTGCTGCGCTACTACGAGGAGCAGGGGCTGCTTGTCCCGCACCGTGATTCGAACGGCTACCGCAGCTACCCGGCCACCGCCCCGGATCGGGTCGCCCGCATCCGCGAACTCCTCGACGCCGGACTGCCCACCCGCGATATCCGGGAACTGCTGCCCTGCGCCACCGACTCCGGCTTCCAGCACTGCGACCATTCCCGGCGGGTGGTGAGCGACGGTCTCGATCGCCTCGACGACCAGATCGCCGACCTGACCCATCGCCGCATGCTGCTGGCCCGGCAGCAGGACGCGGTCCTGGCCGCGCCCTACGACCCGAATCCCGGTGTGGCCGAGGCGTCCTGAGCCGACTCGGAACGACTAGGCGGTTCCTTCCCGGAGGCGGCGATTGACCTCGGTGAAACCCGCTGCCACAGCGGCCAATTGCTCGGGAGTGAAGGCGTCGATGAAGAATTCGCGCACTGTCTCGACGTGACCCGGGGCGGCCTGGTCGAGGCGCTCGCGTCCGGCGTCGGTGAGGCGGGCGTAGACCGCGCGTAGATCGGTGCGGCAATTGCGGCGGGTCACCAAGCCCGCTTTCTCCAGTTGGTCGACCTGGTAGGTGAGCTTGCTCTTGGAGTTGAGCAGGGTCGAGGCCAGTTCGGTCATGCGCAGTTCGCCGTCGGGGGCGGCGGCGAGGCGAACCAGGATCTCGTATTGCAGGTGGGAGAGTCCGGAGTCCCGCTCGAGCTGTCTGCCGAGTCGGCGTTCCAGCAGGCTGGAGGCACTCAGGAAGGCCAACCAGGCCGCCCGCTCCTCCTCGTTCAGCCAGCGTGGACTCATCTGCCCAGGTTACAGCCGGTTGTTCGAGTCGGAATAACCTTCCGCCTCCTGCGGTTCAAATTTGAACACTGTGCCCCATTCAAAGAACTGGTCCCTGGCCTCAGGAGAACTCTCATGAGCAGCACCTTCGTCGGCGCAAGCGTTCGCACCCGCGTGCGGATTCCGCTGACCTTCGCCGACGGCTACTCGACCACCGCACAGGCGGTCACCTTCGATGGCCTCGCCGACGGCCGCGAGCACGTGGCCCTCGTCCTCGGTGAACCCGACCCCGGTCCGGACGGGCCGGGCACGCCGCTGGTGCGGCTGCACTCGGAATGCCTCACCGGCGATGTCTTCGGCTCCGCCCGCTGCGACTGCGGACCGCAGCTGCGCGAGGCCGTCGAGCTCATCACCGGCACCGGCGGCATCCTGCTCTACCTGCGTCAGGAGGGCCGTGACATCGGCCTCTACAACAAGCTCGACGCCTACGCCCTGCAGGACTCGGGCCTGGACACCTACCAGGCCAATACCGAACTCGGCTTCGACGAGGATGCCCGCGACTACACCGCGGCCGCCCAGATGCTGGCCGCCCTCGGCGTCGGTGAACTCGACCTGCTCACCAACAATCCCGACAAGGTCCGCCAGCTGACCGCCCTCGGCGTGACGGTGCGCGACACCGTCCCCACCGGCGTCCACGCCACCCCCGACAACCTGCGCTACCTGCGGGCCAAGGCCGAGCACACCGGGCACACCATCCGGCTCGTCGGCTGAGCCGACCATAGCAATCCCCGAAAGGAAATCCCATGTCCCAGGCCGTGACTCACGAGCGGACGGACCGCATGCCGGTGCTCTACCTGAGCCACGGCGCACCGCCCCTGGCCGACGACCCGATCTGGCCCGGCCAGCTCGCCGCCTGGTCGGCCGAACTGCCCAGGCCCACCGCCATTCTGGTGGTCTCCGCGCACTGGGAGGACGCGCCCGTCACTCTCGGCGCGACCACCACCGTGCCGCTGCTCTACGACTTCTGGGGCTTCCCCGAGCACTACTACCGGGTCCGCTACGCCGCACCCGGCGCTCCCGACCTGGCCGTGAAAGTCCGTGCGCTGCTGGGCGGTCCGGGCCGGCCGGTGCACGAGGCGCCGACCCGTGGCCTCGACCACGGCGCGTACGTGCCGCTCGTCGAGATGTATCCCGACGCCGACATCCCGGTCCTGCAGCTGTCCCTGCCGACCCTCGACCCGGTCGGCCTCTACGACCTGGGCCGTCGTCTCGCCCCGCTGCGCGACGAGGGTGTCCTCATCCTCGGCAGCGGCTTCTTCACGCACAACCTGCGTGAGGCGAACTTCTCCATGCCGGCCGACTTCGCGCCCGGCTGGTCCCAGGAATTCGACCACTGGGGTGACGAGGCGCTGGCCGCCGGTGACATCGACGCCCTGCTGGACTTCGAGCACACCGCCCCCGACGCCCGCCGCGCCCACCCGCGCACCGAGCATTTCGCGCCGCTGTTCGTGACCCTCGGCGCGGGCGCGGACGAACTGGCCACGCAGCACACCGCCATCGACGGTTTCTGGTACGGAATGGCCAAGCGCTCCATCCAGATCGGCTGATCCGGGCGGAGCCGGGGCTCAGTTCCGCCGGCGGGCAGCGCCGTTCGACCCGACCAGCGGATCACACACCTGGCCGCCCCCGTAGAGCTCGATCTTGTGGTCGAGGACCACCAGGGTGGACTGGAGTTCCTCGATCTGGGTGAGCACTTCGGCGCGGGTTCGCCGGAACATCTCGAGCCGCTCCGGATAGGTGTGCTCCCCGGCCCGCACCAGCTCCGCGTACTTGACCATGTCGGCCACCGACATGCCCGTGCGCCGCAGCTTCCCGATGAACGCCAGCCACCCCAGATCCCGGTCGCTGAACCGGCGCTGGCCGGAGTGGTCGCGGCCCACGTAGTCCATCAGGCCGATGCGCTCGTACCAGCGCAGCGTGTCCCGGGTCAGGCCGCAGCGATCGGAGACCTCGCCGATCGAATACCGCGGACGTTCGTGTTCCACGGTGTCCTGTGGTGCCGGATTGCGCTGTTGTACCGGTGCTGCGCTCATCGGTCTCACCCCTTCCTGCCGAACCATCCACAACGCTAGTGGGTTGGAGTGCACTCCAAGCAAGCCTTCGGGCGTGCGACGGTGGGGGATCTGGGGTGCGCGAAGTTTCGGTGTGCGGCTCGACCGGCTCGTTTCGCGCCTACCCTGGGGTCATGGCTGGAAAAGACGTGGATCGGATCAGGGCTCGCTCGGCCCTGGAGACGGCCAAGGAACAACCGGTGATCACGGCCATTGCCGCGCTGCCCGTGGTGGCGGTGCTGGGCGTGGTGTGGTGGCTGCTCGGCTTCTGGCCGGCGCTGCTGCTCCTGCTGATCTTCGGTGGTGTCGTGGTATGGAAGGGCAAGCTACTCGGCTGAGCCCGGCCCTGCCGAGGTAACCGGACCTACCGCGGCACGTGGAATCGCACCAGTTCACCCGTGCCCGGGTCGGCGGCTGCCCACGGGCGGTCGAACTCGATGACCGCCAGCGCCGAGGTGGGGAATTTCGCGCTCATCTCCTCGGCCGGGCCGGAACGCCGGTTGGCTGCCAATTCCCATGCCGTCCAGGGCATTCCGGGGGAGTGGCCGATGACCAGCAGGGTTTCCACGGCATCGTCGGTGAGTTGCAGCATCTCGATGATGACGTGCGGGGACGCCTCGTAGATCGAACCCTCGAATGTCACCGGCGCGGTGATGCCGGTGGCCGCCAGGGTCTCCCGCGTCCGCGTCGAAGTGGAACAGAGGACGGCGTCGATCTCCGGCTGGGTGGCGCGCAGCCAGTCACCCGCCAGCGCCGCCTCGCGCCGCCCGCGCGGGGCCAGGGGCCGCTCATGGTCTTGCACGCCCTCGGGGTATCCGGATTTGCCGTGCCGCATCAGGATGAGAGTCCGCACCATAGGCATTACGGTAGGGGGCCTCGAGTGCGCCCAGGAGACCGGTCTCACAGCGGTGCACGCCGGTGCCGACGCGAGACAGTGCTCACACTCGAGGCACACTGAAGGTGGCGACACATCGCAGTGCCGACACCCGATGGAACGCCGCCTATATTAGAACGTGTTCTACCGACCCTGCTCGAGCCCGAGCGGAGTATTACACGCGACAGTTTCGAGGATCTGCGAGATATGGCCTATGTGATCACGCAGCGTTGTTGCAACGACGCCAGCTGCGTACCCGAGTGTCCGGTCGATTGCATTCGTCCCACGCCCGAGCAACGCGAGTTCGCCACCACCGAGCAGCTCTACATCGACCCGGACACCTGCATCGACTGCGGCGCCTGTGTCGATGCCTGCCCGGTCGACGCGATCTTCTCCGAGGACGATCTGCTCGCCTCGCTGGCGCGCTTCCGCGATATCAATGCCGCCTACTTCCAACGGCATCCGCTGGAGTCGAACTTCGAGCCGCTGGTCGCGTCGTCACGGGCGCCCAAGGAACTGGGCACGCTGCGGGTCGCCATCATCGGCGCGGGCCCCGCCGCCTGCTACGCCGCCGAGGAGCTGCTGCGCCGCGCCGACGTCGAGGTGGAGCTGTTCGACCGGCTGCCCACCCCGTACGGCCTGGTGCGCGCCGGCGTCGCCCCCGACCACCCGGGCACCAAGTCGGTGGCCGGCCTGTTCGAGTCGGCCTTCCGGCGCGAGGCCTTGCAGTACCGGTTGAATGTCGAAGTCGGCAAGCACATCTCGCACGAGGAGCTGCTCGCCCACCACCACGCCGTCATCTACGCCGTCGGCGCGGCCACCGACCGCCACCTCGGCATTACCGGCGAGGATCTGCCCGGCAGCCACTCCGCCACCGAGTTCGTGGCCTGGTACAACGGCCACCCGGACTTCGCCGACCGCGAATTCGACCTCTCCGGCGAGCGCGCCGTCATCGTGGGCAACGGCAATGTGGCGCTCGACGTGGCCCGCGTGCTCACCGTCGGCCCGGACGAGCTGGCCAAGACCGATATCGCCGACCACGCCCTGGATGCGCTGCGCCGCAGCAACATCAAGGAGGTCGTGGTGCTGGGCCGCCGCGGTCCGCTGCAGGCCGCCTACACCTCGCCGGAATTCCTGGCGCTGACGCACCTGAAGGGCGTCGACATCATCGTCGACCCCGAGGACCTGGTCCTGGACCCGGCCTCGCAGGCTGAGCTGGACGACCCGGAGGTCGAGCCCTCGCTGCAGCTCAAGTACACCCTCGCCCAGGAATACGCCGCCGGTTCCCGCAACCCGGACAACAAGCGAATCGTGTTCCGCTACCTGGTCTCTCCGACCGCCATCACCGGCGCCGGCAAGGCCGAGGCGGTCGAGTACGTGCACAACGAGCTGGTCGAGGAGAACGGCCGCACCGTGGCCCGCGCCTCGGACCGCACCGGCACCCTCGAGGTGTCGCTGGTGCTGCGCTCCATCGGCTACAAGGGCGAGCCCGTCGCGGACGTGCCGTTCGACGAGTCCGCCGGCGTCATCCCCAATGACAAGGGCCGAGTCCTGGCCGACGGCAACCCCGTTCCGGGCGTCTACGTCTCCGGCTGGATCAAGCGCGGCCCGCGCGGCGTCATCGGCTCCAACCGGGTCGACTCGCAGGAGACCGTCGATCAGCTCATCGAGGATTTCACCCAGGGCAAGCTCGCTGCCCCGCAAGCCGATCGCGCGGCGTTGGAGGCCCTGCTCGCCCAGCGGCAGCCCGACCAGATCGGCCGGGACGGCTGGAAGGCCATCGACGCCGCCGAGAAGACCGCGGGCAAGTCCGCGGGCCGCCCGCGCGTGAAGTTCACCAGCGTCGAGGACCTCCTCAAGGCCGCCAAGGGGTAAACCCAACTCTCGGGACTCTCCGGGGCTTCGCCCCCGAACCCCGTGGAACGCGGACCTGTCCCTGCAGCAACGGCTGTGGCCCCGCCTGTAATGGGTGGGGGCACAGCCGTTTTGGCGGTTGGCCTGGGAGTTGACGGCCGATGAGGAGGCCGTCCTCGGCGCACAGGGAGGGGACGGCGGGGTCGGGTTGGGCATTGGTGATCGGCCCGTCTCGCAGCGCCGCAGGCAAATGTCCAGCGAACGTATTGGCCCGCAGGGAATGTCGCATAAGGTCAGCCGATTTCGCAGTTGCGCCACCGGCTCAGCTGAGCAGTATCGGATTCAGCTGGGCAGTATCGGATTCAGCTGGGCAGCGGTCCGATGCGCACCGCCGTGGTCGTCACCCCGCCCACCACGAACCACAGCCGCAGCGCCGCCGGATGCCCGGTGCGGTCGCCCGGCTCGTACCGGCTGCGCACGCTGATGTGCTGACGCGCCAGCACCGGCGCCACATACTCGATGACCGCGCGATGCGGCCCGGCCACCAGCTTCGGGTAGTCGACCAGGTACTGCTCCACCGCCTGCCAGTAGGCCGCGTTGTTCACGTGGTTGTACTGGTCGATATCGGTGGCGCGCACCGGGAACGGCAGATCCACGTCCGATTCCGGCGGCGTGGGGTCGGTGAGCCAGGGCCGCCAGCGCAGCCGGTGCTGATCGGTGGTGCGGGCGAGTTCGGCCAGGCCCTCGTCGCTGATCCGGGTCGGCATATTGGTGAACTCGTTGATATTGATCCAGAACCCTTCGGTCTCGATCAGACCACCGTTCTCGCTGGTGATTCGCACCCGCATATTGGTCCACCGCGTCGACATGGCCGAACACCAGCGCCGCAGTTCCACCCGGTCCGGCCAGTGGATGGGCCGCACCACGTCCACCACGGTGCGCCGCACGATCCAGGCCGGATCCGTCTGATGGAAGAATCCGGATTGCATTTCCTCCCAGGCGATGTCCTGGAGATAACGGGCCACGGCATCGAATCGCAGCCGTTGATAGGGATCCACATCGCCGGCTCGGGCGGGCCACGCGGAAGCGAAGCCCATGCCCTCCTGGGGAAGCGGGGCGAGTGGCTCATCGAGTGACACTGGTGCTCCTCGCGCTGCACGGTGTGCCGCATGTCTTTCCAAAAGCACCGGTGAGGTGCTTGCTGACCGAAGTCCGTGACATGACTCTACGGGGCGTGCGGGACACACTCTCGTCGAGTCACCTGTACTTCTGTTCGTGGAACGACAGTGTTTCTCGGCTGCGGAGATCAGTCCAGCCGAATGGGAAACGGCACTGTTCGGGGCTTGACGGCGTCGTCGCGCAATGTCGCCGTTATCGGCGGAGGGACTATGTCGCTTTTGGGGGAATGACAGTGCGTCGCACGGCCCGTAGCCTTTCCTGTTGTACATCCAGCAGCAGGGAGGACGACGCAGGGTGGCCGCAGGGGCGAGGGCCGGTTCGCGGTTCGGGCAGTACGAGTTGCGGCGGCTGCTCGGGGTCGGCGGCATGGGCGAGGTCTACGAGGCCTACGACACGGTGCGCGACCGGGTGGTCGCGGTGAAACTGCTGGATGTCGACCTGGCGCGGCAGCCCACGTACGTCGAGCGCTTCCGCCGCGAATCCCGCACCGCCGCCAAGCTCCAGGAACCGCACGTCATTCCGGTGCACGACTGGGGTGAGGTGGACGGCGTCCTGTTCATCGACATGCGGCTGGTGCGCGGCCGCGACCTCAAGGCTTACCTGCACGACGAGGGCCCGATGGCGCCCGAGCAGACCGTCACCGTGGTGGAGCAGGTCGCCTCCGCACTCGACGCCGCTCACGAGAGTGGGCTCGTACACCGCGACGTCAAACCCGCCAATATCCTGCTCACCGGCGAAACCTTCGCCTACCTGGTGGATTTCGGCATCGCGCACACCGAGTCCGACGTCCAGCTCACCCAGACCGGCAATGCCATCGGCTCCTTCGCCTACATGGCCCCGGAACGCTTCGAGCACAATGCCTCCGTCTCGCCCGGCGCCGACATCTACGCGCTGGCCTGCGTGCTCTACGAATGCCTCACCGGCGGGCCGCCGTTCCGGGTGGAGGGCAATCTCGCCACCATCCGGGCCCACATGCTCACGCCCCCGCCGCGGCCCAGCGTCCGTGCCGGGGTCCCGGTCGGCCTGGACCAGGTGGTCGCCATCGGCATGGCCAAGGATCCGACCCGGCGCTACGCCACCGCCGGGCAACTCGCCCGCGCCGCCCGGGCCGCGCTGATACGGGTCGGCCACGGCGAGCCCACCCGCACCACCGTGCCGCCCGCCCCGCCGACCATCGGCTCCCCGGCCGTCCCGCCCGGGCACTCCGGGCCGAATTACCTCGACCGGCCGTCGGGCTCCGTCGAATACCCGCGTCCGGGTCACCCGTCCGGGACCGGCAATGTTTCCGGGGGTGCTCATCCCTCGGGCCCGGTGGATTACCCCCGTGGCGGCCAGGTTTCCGCTCCGCACACCGGGCCGGGCAACAACGAACCGACCGTGCTGCGGCGCCCGATTCCCCCCGCGCAGGCCGGGTACCTGCCCGGTCATCCGCCGTACGAAAATCCGGCAGCGTCCTACGCCGCAAACCCCGCACCGCCCTACGAGAACCCGGCCCTGCCCCGCGAGCACCCCTCCGCGCCGCTGCCGTTGCCTCCCCGGCAGCGCAACAACCTGCCGCTGCTGGTGGGTGCGCTCATCGGGGTGGTCCTGGTGCTGGGCGCGGTGCTCGCGTGGGCGCTGTTGTCCGGCAGGACCGGTGGCAACGATGCCGGCGGCGTCACGACGGTCACCGGTCCGGCGCAGACCACCGCCGCGCGCACCTCGATGACCACGGCCCCCACGACCGCCCCGACCACCACCCTGGCCCCGCTCTCGGGCACCGTATCCGGCACGGACGCACAGGGTTTCACCGCGCAGCCGCCGCACTGCAATCTCGATGACCCGGCGATGGCCATCGGCCGCACCGACAAGTCGCGCCTGGTGGTGTGCCGCACCGCGACCGGCCGCTTCTACTACAAGGGCGTGCGCATCAGCGACAACGCGGGCATCCAGCTCGATGACCCGGTGCCCGACGGTACCGGCGGCTTCACGGTCACCAATCCGACCGACGGCACGCAGTACCGGATCACCGCCTACAGCCTGGTCATCACCACTGGCGGTCAGGTCGCGGCAAATGAGTCCATGATCGAATACGCCCATCGCTGAGCCTCGGCGACCGAATTCCTTCGTGCCCGGCCGAATGATGTTGTTGCTCTCCGGCTCCCAAGGCGACAACTGATTTCGGAACGTTCGGGGTAACTCGTCGGGTACGCCCTGAATTGTTTCGGCACCATCCGCAGGCACGGGTACGAAACCGGCAACGGCTCTCAGCCGTCCGCCGAAGGCGCGGGGCGGCGGGGGGTGCTACGTTCGGCAGGTATCCGCCGGCGAATTGATCGGAGTTGATCGAGAATGCGCGCAGCCGTGGTGAGCAAGCTGGAAGGCCCGGAGGCCATCGAAGTTCTCGATATTCCCGAGCCGGCGGGGTATCCGGGCGGCGTCGTCATCGACGTGCACGCGGCCGGGATCGCCTTCCCCGATGTGCTCATGACCCGCGGTCTGTACCAGATGAAGCCGCCGCTGCCCTACGTCGTCGGCTGCGAGGTCGGTGGCATCGTGCGCCAGGCGCCGGAGGGCTCGCATGTGCGGCCCGGCGACCGGGTGGTCGCGCTGACCCTGCTCGGCAACGCGGCCGCGGAAGTCGCGGTGGCGCCGGCGGAGATGGTCTTCAAACTACCCGACAATGTCTCGCTGGAGTCCGGGGCGGGCGTGCTGTTCAACGACCTGACCGTGCACTTCTGCCTCCGGAACCGCGGCCGCCTGGCCCCGGGGGAGACCGTGCTGGTGCACGGCGCCGCCGGCGGCATCGGCACCTCCACGCTGCGCATGGCGCAGGCGCTGGGCGCTGGCCGCGTCGTCGCCGTGGTCAGCACCGAGGAGAAGGCCGAGGTCGCGCGCGCCAACGGGGCCACCGACGTGGTGCTCACCGACGGCTGGCTGGCCGCGGTCAAGGAACTCACCGGCGGCCGCGGCGTCGACATCGTGCTCGATCCGGTCGGCGGCGACCGCTTCACCGACAGCATCCGCTCGCTGGCTTCGGCCGGGCGGCTGCTGGTGGTCGGCTTCACCGCGGGCGACATCCCCACCGTCAAGGTGAACCGCCTGCTGCTCAAGAACGTCGAGGTGGTCGGCGCGGCCTGGGGTGAATGGGTCATGTCGCACCCGGGCTACCTGCAGGAACAGTGGGCCGAGGTGGAACCGCTGCTCGCGAACGGCAAGATCACCCCGCCGGAGCCCGTCCTCTACGCCCTCGCGCACACCGCCGAGGCGGTCTCCGCCCTCGACAAGCGCACCGCCACCGGCAAGGTCGTCATCACCCTCCGCTGACCGGATCGCCCGGCGCGATCGCGCGAACCAGGTGCGGCTCACGTAGCGTCACCGATCGTGAAGCTGTCCAACCGGGTGCTGAACCGGACCCTGCTCGCGCGTCAGCATCTGCTCGAGCGGTCCGGGCTCGGCGTGCACGCCCTGTGCGACCACCTCGTCGGCCTGCAGGCGCAGGACATGCTGCCGCCGTTCGTCGCATTGTGGAGCCGCACAGCCGATTTCGATCCCGAGACGGTGTCCGAGGCCCTCGACGACCGGTCGCTGGTGCGAATCACCCTGATGCGCGGCACCATTCACCTGGTCACCCCGCCCGACGCGCTGCGCATCGCCCCGCACATCCAGCCCGAACTCGAAAAGATCCCCTTCCGTAAGGGTTTCAACTTCGGCGCGCTGGTCGGCCTGGATCCCGAGGAGGTGCGTGCGCAGGGGGAACAGGTACTCGGTGAGGAGCCGACCCCCGCCGCCGCGCTGCGCGAACACGCCGCCGCCCGGTACCCGGATCGCGATCCCGGCGCGATCGTGCAGGCCTGGCTCTACCAGCTCCCCGTCCTGCAGACCCCGCCGCGCGGCCGCTGGGGCGACAGCAGCCGCCCGGTCTGGTCCCGCGTGCAACCCTGGCTCGGCGAATCCCTCGACCCCGGTTATCCGCTGGAGGAACTGCTGCTGCGCTATCTGCGCGCCTTCGGTCCCGCCACCACCATGGACATGCAGACCTGGTCCAAGCTCACCGGCATGAAGAAGGCCGTCGAGAAGCTCGGCGACCGCGTCCGTACCTACACCGACGACCGCGGCCGCACGCTCTACGACGCCGCCGACGCCACCCTCGCCGACCCCGACCTGCCCGCCCCCGTCCGCTTCCTCGGGTGGTACGACAACGCCATCCTGTCCCATCAGGACCGCACCCGCATCGTCCCCGACGGCAATGCCCCGCCCCTGCGCGCCTTCGCCAACCAGGTCTCCCCGATCCTGATCGACGGCTTCCTGGCGGGCGTCTACAAGGTGTTCGCCAAGGGGGACACCGCGTCGCTGCGGATCAGCCCGCACGCCAGGTGGTCCCGCGCCGACCGCGCCGCGGTGGAGGCGGAAGCCGCTGCCCTGCTGTCCTTCTCGGAACCGGACCGCAAGCCCGTCGTCGAAATCCTCGATCCCGGAGCGGACCTGCGTCCCTGACCGGGCGATCCGCTCCGGATTCTCAGTGCGCGGCGCGGTACGCCGGCGCCTTGCTCGACCCGGACGGGGTGAGCGTGCGCAGCAGCGGCAGGGTGCGCTGCGGGACCACGGTCGACAACACCACCACGCTGTGCGATCGCACCACCGAGCTGGTCCGGTCGATGCTCAGCAGGACCGCCTGCAAGCCGGCGTGCGAATCCGCGCCGATCCGGCACAGCACATCCCCGGAACCGGTGGTGGCGTAGGCCTCCAGCACACCGGGGATGGCGTCGAGGTCGTTGGCGACCGCCTCCAGCGCGCCCTGCGCGATCTCCAGCGTCACGAACGCCTGCACATCGAAACCGGCCGCGGTGACATCGATCTGCGGATCGTAGGAGGAGATCACCCCCGCCTCCTCCATGCGCGCGATGCGCGACTGCACGGTGGCGCGGGCGACCCGGGTGCGACGGGAGAGTTCCAGAATGCCCGCCTTCTGGTACTCGTGCATGGCGGTGAGAATGGCCAGATCCAGCTCATCCAGCCGGGCGGGCGTGCGGGACATGGCGGAACCTCCGCTCGTGAGTTCACTGCTATTCAAATTGTCCAGCACCTGGCCGCAGATGATGGTGCAATTCACCAGAGTGTCCAGTGGAATTCAGCGATATTGCCTAGTGGCGACCGCTGGGCTTTTCCTGGGCACATGAGCATCGACGCAGGACACCACGGCAGCGCTCACGCCCGCTCCGGAGTCGCTCGGGCCCGATCCGGCGACCTGCCCGGCGACGACGAACTCCGCCGCCTGGTCGGCCTGGTGGACCACGATGCCGCCGCCGACCCGTTCCCCGTGCTGGGCTGGGACGCCATCGTCTGGGTGGTCGGCAATGCCACCCAGACCGCGCACTACCTCCAGTCCGCCTTCGGCATGCGGTTGGAGGCCTACTCGGGTCCCGAAACCGGCAATCGTGACCACAAGGCCTTCGCACTGCGCAGCGGCGGCGCCCGATTCGTCGTCAAGGGCGCGGTGGATCCGGCCAGTCCGCTTGTCGCACACCACGATCTGCACGGGGACGGGGTGGTGGACATCGCGCTCGAGGTCCCGGATGTGGACCGCTGCATCCGCCGCGCCCGCGCCCAGGGCGCCACTGTACTGGTCGAACCGCACGACGAGACCGACGACTACGGCACCGTCCGCACCGCCGCCATCGCCACCTACGGCGACACCCGGCACACCCTCGTCGACCGCTCCCGCTACTACGGGCCCTACCTGCCCGGCTACACCCCGCGCCGCTCCGCCTACGCCCCGCGGGCCGGGCAACCCCGGCGCATCTTCCAGGCCATCGACCACGTGGTCGGCAATGTGGAACTCGGGCGCATGGACGAATGGGTCGAGTTCTATCGGCGCGTCATGGGTTTCGAGAACCTGGCCGAATTCGTCGGCGACGACATCGCCACCGAGTACTCCGCCCTGATGAGCAAGGTGGTGGCCAACGGCAACCACCGGGTCAAGTTCCCGCTCAACGAGCCCGCTCCCAGCCGCAAACGCTCCCAGATCGACGAGTACCTCGAGTTCTACCGCGGCCCCGGCGTCCAGCACATCGCGCTGGCGACCGGCGACATCCTCGCCGCCGTCGACGTGCTGCGCCGCGAGGGCATCGAATTCCTCGACACCCCCGACAGCTACTACGAGGACCCGGAACTGCGCGCCCGCATCGGCCACGTCCGCGTCCCGGTCGCCGAACTGCAGCGCCGCGGCATCCTGGTCGACCGTGACGAGGACGGCTACCTGCTGCAGATCTTCTGCAAACCCATCACCGACCGGCCCACCGTCTTCTTCGAGCTGATCGAACGCCACGGCTCCCTCGGTTTCGGCAAGGGCAACTTCAAAGCCCTCTTCCAGGCAATAGAACGTGAACAGGAAGCACGCGGAAACCTCTGACAGTCACTTCACTTCGCATTCCGGTACCGTCCAGAACATGAACTCGCGAACCCGTCCCGGAGCGAAGCGGAGGGGCAAGATGGGCACCGCGATCGTCACGGGGTTGAGCCTCGCGCTGCTGCTGTCGGCGTGTGGGGGGAAGAGCGATTCCGGCGACGAACCGGGGTTCCGGCCGCCGCAGAAGGTAGCGGCGCTGGGCCCGTTCGTCGGGGAGTGCGGCCATCTCACCGACGACGAGGTACGCGACCTGGGTGGGCTCGGCACCCTCACCACCGTCTTCAAGAACTCGACCGGCTGCAACTGGCAGGCCGGCGGAATCAGTTCCTCCAGCGTCACTTTCGCGTCCTACCGCGGCAGCCCCATCGATCGCGAGAAGGCGTGGGTAGCCAGCGTCGGTCGCACCCCGGACACCATCGACGTGGGCGGGAAGAAGGGCTTCCAGGCCCTCGACCCCAGCAACGCCGTCTGCGATCTCGCGGTGCAGCTGGACGACGACTTCTTCGAATGGTCCATCTCCTACGGGGTATTCAGCAGCGGCAACCTCGGCAACCCGTGCGACCGCACCCACAAGATGGCCGAACTGACCGTGCAGCGGCTCGGATGAGGGGGATCGGAATGTCAGCTCGATCCAGGCGGGTACGCGGCGCGGTCGCCCTCTCGGTGCTGGCCCTGACCGCCGCGCTGGCCGGCTGCGGCAAGACGGTCCCCGGCAGCGCCCTGCCTGCGGGCGGCACCACCGGCACCGGCGGAACCTCGCGCATCAATACCAATTTCGACAAGCTGCTGCGCGAATGCCAGGTGGTCGCCCAGGACGACATCGCGAAATCGGTGGGCGACAACATGTATGTGGAGCCGTCCTTCAATGGCGCGGTCTGCATGTGGAACCTCACCGGCGGCACCGCCGGCAGCGGCATGGTCACCCTCAGCTGGTACGAGCTGGGCTCGCTCAACAACGAGAAGCAGAACAACGACCGCCTGAAGTATGTGACGAACGACATCACCGTGCAGGGCCGCCGCTCGGTCGAAACCCGCCGCCCGAACGATGCGGACTCCTGTGGCGTGAGCGCGCCGGCCGCGGATACCGGTATCGTCGGCTGGTGGGTCAACTACCGCAGCGGATCTCAGCATGCGGACCCCTGTGATGCGGCGCGCAAGCTGGTCGAGTTGACGTTGAACCTGGCTCGATAAGGGCTCTACCAGCCCCGGTGTGGGGACCCTCTTTTGCCCCCGAAAGAGCCGACGAGTATCGTGGACCGCTGTGCCCGGAGCATGCGGGCAAGTTGATGTGCAGTACGTAGGCCAGCGAGAGCGGCTGACCGTTTCAGCATGCCTTGAAAAAGGCCTCTGAGCTGTGCACGACACGCCCGACCTCGTGGTGGAGAAATGCTACGAGAGCAGGGCGGAAAGCTCGAATGACAAAGACATGAAGTTCCAGACACCTGGTTACTAAAAGGAAAGCCGGTCTATGCCAACCATCAACCAGCTGGTCCGTAAGGGTCGCCGCGACAAGGTCGCCAAGACCAAGACTGCGGCCCTCAAGGGGAGCCCGCAGCGTCGTGGCGTGTGCACCCGCGTGTACACCACGACCCCGAAGAAGCCGAACTCCGCGCTGCGTAAGGTCGCGCGTGTTCGCCTGACCAGCGCGGTCGAGGTCACGGCTTACATCCCCGGTGAGGGCCACAACCTGCAGGAGCACTCGATGGTGCTCGTTCGCGGCGGTCGTGTGAAGGACCTCCCGGGTGTGCGCTACAAGATCATCCGCGGCTCGCTCGACACCCAGGGTGTCAAGAACCGCAAGCAGGCCCGCAGCCGCTACGGCGCCAAGAAGGAGAAGAGCTAATGCCGCGTAAGGGTCCCGCTCCCAAGCGTCCCCTGATCAACGACCCGGTCTACGGCTCGCCCCTGGTGACGCAGCTGGTCAACAAGATCCTGCTGGACGGCAAGAAGTCCACCGCCGAGCGCATCGTTTACGGCGCCCTCGAGCAGGCTCGTGAGAAGACCGGCACCGACCCGGTCGTCACCCTCAAGCGCGCGCTCGACAACGTCAAGCCCGCCCTCGAGGTCAAGCCCCGCCGCGTCGGTGGCGCCACCTACCAGGTGCCGGTCGAGGTTCGTCCCGGCCGCGCCAACACCCTGGCGCTGCGCTGGCTGGTCAACTACTCCCGCGCCCGTCGCGAGAAGACCATGATCGAGCGTCTGGCCAACGAGCTGCTGGACGCCAGCAACGGCCTGGGCGCTTCGGTGAAGCGTCGCGAGGACACCCACAAGATGGCCGAGTCCAACCGGGCCTTCGCGCACTACCGCTGGTGACCTGTGGCCCGGCCCTCCGTTCGGAAGTGCCGGGAGACGAGTCACATGTCGGGCGCGACAGCTGAGCTGTTTCAAGCGAGGCACCTACGCGTCGCGCCCGACGTTGACACCGAGGGCTTCGGAGAACTCGAGGCCTATCCCGTTGAATCCCAACTAGCTACGAGCGGGGAAGATTTCCGTGGCACAGGACGTGCTCACCGACCTGCACAAGGTCCGCAACATCGGCATCATGGCCCACATCGATGCCGGTAAGACGACGACTACCGAACGCATCCTCTTCTACACCGGTATCACCTACAAGATCGGTGAGGTGCACGACGGCGCCGCCACCATGGACTGGATGGCGCAGGAGCAGGAGCGCGGCATCACCATCACGTCGGCCGCGACGACCTGTTTCTGGAAAGACAACCAGATCAACATCATCGACACCCCCGGCCACGTGGACTTCACGGTCGAGGTCGAGCGCTCGCTGCGCGTCCTCGACGGTGCCGTCGCGGTGTTCGATGGCAAGGAAGGCGTCGAGCCGCAGTCCGAGCAGGTGTGGCGCCAGGCCGACAAGTACGACGTCCCGCGCATCTGCTTCGTCAACAAGATGGACAAGCTGGGCGCCGACTTCTACTTCACCGTCCAGACCATCAAGGACCGCCTGGGTGCGAAGCCGCTGGTCATCCAGCTGCCGATCGGCGCCGAGGACACCTTCGAGGGCATCGTCGACCTGGTCGAGAACAACGCCAAGGTCTGGCGGGGCGAGACCAAGCTCGGTGAGCAGTACGAGGTCGTCGAGATCCCGGCCGATCTGAAGGACCGCGCCGAGCAGTACCGCCAGGAGCTGCTCGAGACCGTCGCCGAGTCCGATGAGGCCCTGCTGGAGAAGTTCTTCGGCGGCGAGGAGCTCTCGGTCGAGGAGATCAAGGGCGCGATCCGCAAGATGACCGTGAACTCGGAGCTCTACCCGGTGCTCTGCGGTTCGGCGTTCAAGAACAAGGGCGTGCAGCCCATGCTCGACGCCGTCATCGACTACCTGCCGTCCCCGCTGGACGTCGAGTCCGTGCACGGTCACGTGCCGGGCAAGGAGGACGAGGTCCTCACCCGCAAGCCCAGCTCGGACGAGCCGTTCGCGGCGCTGGCGTTCAAGATCGCCACCCACCCGTTCTTCGGCAAGCTGACCTACGTCCGCGTGTACTCGGGCAAGGTCGACTCCGGTGCCCAGGTCATCAACGCGACCAAGGGCAAGAAGGAGCGTCTGGGCAAGCTGTTCCAGATGCACTCCAACAAGGAGAACCCGGTTTCCGAAGGTGTGGCCGGCCACATCTACGCGGTCATCGGCCTGAAGGACACCACCACGGGTGACACCCTGTGCGATCCGCAGAACCAGATCGTGCTCGAGTCCATGACCTTCCCGGACCCGGTCATCGAGGTGGCCATCGAGCCGAAGACCAAGGCCGACCAGGAGAAGCTGGGCGTCGCGATCCAGAAGTTCGCGGAGGAGGACCCCACCTTCAATGTGAAGCTGGACCAGGAGACCGGCCAGACCGTCATCGGCGGTATGGGCGAGCTGCAGCTCGACATCTACGTGGACCGCATGAAGCGCGAGTTCAAGGTCGAGGCCAACATCGGCAAGCCGCAGGTGGCGTACCGCGAGACCATCACCAAGAAGGTCGAGAAGCTCGAGTACACCCACAAGAAGCAGACCGGCGGCTCGGGTCAGTTCGCTCGCGTGATCATCGCCCTGGAGCCCTTCGTGGGCGAGGACGGCGCGACGTACGAGTTCGAGAACAAGGTCACCGGTGGCCGCGTTCCGCGTGAGTACATCCCGTCGGTCGACGCCGGTGCGCAGGATGCCATGCAGTACGGTGTCCTCGCCGGATTCCCGCTGGTCAACATGAAGGTCTCGCTGCTCGACGGCGCCTACCACGAGGTCGACTCCTCGGAAATGGCGTTCAAGATCGCCGGCGCGATGGCCCTCAAGGAAGCGGCCCGCAAGGCCGGTCCGGTGATCCTCGAGCCGCTCATGGCGGTCGAGGTCACCACGCCCGAGGACTACATGGGCGAAGTGATCGGCGACCTGAACTCCCGCCGTGGCCAGATCCAGGCCATGGAGGAACGCAGTGGTGCCCGTGTCGTCAAGGCGCTGGTTCCGCTCTCGGAGATGTTCGGCTACATCGGTGACCTGCGGTCGAAGACCCAGGGCCGAGCGAACTTCTCGATGGTGTTCGATTCGTACGCGGAGGTTCCGGCCAACGTGTCGAAGGAGATCATCGCCAAGGCGACCGGCGAGTAATTCGCTACGGGACGGGTTTGCGAGAATCCGTCCCGAGTCGGTCGTCTGAACGACCCCCTGTAAGAAAAAACCGCACTGCTGCAAAAGCAACGCACTAACTAGTCCAGGAGGACAACAGTGGCGAAGGCGAAGTTCGAGCGGACGAAGCCCCACGTCAACATCGGCACCATTGGTCACGTCGACCACGGCAAGACCACGCTGACTGCCGCGATCACCAAGGTGCTGGCTGACACCTACCCGGACGTGAACGCTGCGTTCGCGTTCGACCAGATCGACAAGGCGCCGGAGGAGAAGGCTCGTGGTATCACGATCAACATCTCCCACGTTGAGTACCAGACCGAGAAGCGCCACTACGCGCACGTCGACGCCCCCGGTCACGCGGACTACATCAAGAACATGATCACCGGTGCCGCCCAGATGGACGGCGCGATCCTGGTCGTGGCCGCCACCGACGGCCCGATGCCGCAGACCCGTGAGCACGTGCTGCTCGCCCGTCAGGTCGGCGTGCCCTACATCCTGGTCGCGCTGAACAAGTCCGACATGGTCGACGACGAGGAAATCCTCGAGCTCGTCGAGATGGAGGTCCGCGAGCTGCTGGCTTCGCAGGAGTTCGACGAGGATGCCCCCGTCGTGCGCGTCTCCGGCCTGAAGGCGCTCGAGGGCGACCCGAAGTGGACCCAGTCCGTGCTGGAGCTCATGAACGCCGTCGACGAGTCGATCCCGGACCCGGTCCGTGAGACCGACAAGCCGTTCCTGATGCCGATCGAGGACGTCTTCACGATCACCGGTCGTGGCACCGTCGTCACCGGTCGTATCGAGCGCGGTGTGATCAACGTGAACGAGGAAGTCGAGATCGTCGGCATCCGCGAGAAGTCGCAGAAGACCACCATCACCGGTGTCGAGATGTTCCGCAAGCTGCTGGACCAGGGCCAGGCGGGCGACAACGTCGGTCTGCTGGTTCGTGGTCTGAAGCGTGACGACGTCGAGCGTGGTCAGGTCGTCGTGAAGCCGGGCACCACCACCCCGCACACCGAGTTCGAGGGCCAGGCGTACATCCTGTCGAAGGACGAGGGTGGCCGCCACACCCCGTTCTTCAACAACTACCGCCCGCAGTTCTACTTCCGTACCACCGACGTGACCGGCGTCGTGACCCTCCCCGAGGGCACCGAGATGGTCATGCCGGGCGACAACACCGAGATGAGCGTCAAGCTCATCCAGCCGGTCGCCATGGACGAGGGCCTGCGTTTCGCGATCCGTGAGGGTGGCCGCACCGTCGGTGCCGGTCGTGTCACCAAGATCGTCAAGTGATTTTCCGAAATCACCGGTGATTCTCTGAATCGCTGACGAACGGCGTCGCTCCGAAAGGAGCGGCGCCGTTTGCGTTTCCGCGCTCCGGTCCACCCGGCGCACCACGCGATCCAGTAGCAGCCTCGAACGACGGGCCTGGCGGATCCGGGGGTGATCATGGCCGGTCGAGCTCGAATGGCGCGGATCATGACTCGCGATCGCGACCAGCGTCCCCCCAATGTGGAGAGCTTTGCCGTGCTGAGCCCGAACGCGATCGTGATGGTTAGCGCGGACGCCGGATTCTGGTCCCGGACCCGATGCCCCGTCGGCGGATGTGCAGGCCGGCAAGTGCTATCTCGCCTACGGGCGCTATCTCGCGGTCGTCAACGACAAGGATCGGGCCGAAGCCAGGCAACGCGCCGCCGCGCAATATGCACTGCTGGCCAACAGTTTCTGACTTCCGTCAGCAGACCTGCGCCTGCGAGGCTGTCGCGCCGAGGAGGCGGCCGGACTCGAAAGTAGCCGCGGCGGTGGGGAGTTGAGCGGTACGGCCGGAGGCCAGGACGCGGACGGTGCCGGTGCCCGCGGTGGGGCGGCTCAGCGCGTCCATGCGGCGCAGGGTTTGGCCGGCGACGGCTTCGGCGCTGTCGAAGACGCGGACGCCCGGGGGGAGGGTGGTGAGGATGTCGTCGAGGACGAGGGGGTAGTGGGTGCAGCCGAGGACGATGCCCTCGGTGTCGGCGGGGGTGCGGGCGGCGGCGTCGGCGATGGCCTCGGCGATGACGGGGAGGTCGCCGCGGTCGATGGCGTCGGCCAGGCCGTGGCAGGCCACGCCGGTGATATCGGCGTCGCCGCCGAAGCGGGCGATGAGGTCGGCCTGGTAGGCGCTGGCGGTGGTGGCCGCGGTCGCCCAGACCGCCACCTTCCGGCAGGCCGCGGCGGCGGGTTTGATGGCGGGCACGGTGCCGATGACCGGCACGCCGGGGCCGACCATGGTGCGGACGTGCTCGAGGGCCTGCACGCTGGCGGTATTGCAGGGCAGCACAATGACTTCCGCGCCCTCGCTCAGGGCGAGGCGCACGGTGTCCAGTACCCGGTCGATGACCCACTGCTCGGGTTTGGGTCCCCACGGCGCGCCGTCGGGGTCGTTGAGCAGCAGCAGGTCGAGATCGGGCCGCAGCTTCCGCAACCAGGCGGCCGTGGGGAGCAACCCCAGTCCGGAGTCGATGAGCGCGACGATCACACCCTGCACGGTAGTGAAGGAACCGCCTCCGCCGCGAACTGCGGGTCGAAAAACCGCGTGGGCGTGGCTCGGCCGACTGCGGCCGAGCGGGTCAGCCGACCGTCGCCGAGGGGCGCAGGGTCGCGGCGAGCTGGGCACGGGCCTTCATGACCTTCCCGGCCATGCTCGCGCCGACGACGGCGACGAGTTCGCCGCCGCGCAGGTAGTGGGCGAGGAACTTGCGCCCCTTGTCCTCGACGATCTGCACCTCGTCGGCGAGCGCCGGGATGCCGAGCACCTGGATCTTCACGTCGTACTGGTCGCTCCACACGTAGGGCACCTGCACCTCGGTGGACCGGTCGGCGCCCAGGAGCGCGGCGGCCAGCAGCTGGGCCTGCTCACCGGCGTTGGTCCAGTGTTCGACGCGCTTGTTGCGGCCGCTCGCATGCGGCCAGGCGGCCACGTCGCCGAGCGCCCAGACGCCGGGGACGCTGGTGCGCCCGGTGTCGTCGGTGAGGACGCCGCCGCCCTCGGCGGGCGCGGCCAGCGGGATCCCGGAGTCGTCGAGCCAGCCGGTGACGGGCACCGATCCGATGCCGATGACCACCAGGTCGGTCTCGATCACGCTGCCGTCGGTCAGCCGCACGCCACGGACCGTGTCGTCTTCGGTGGCAAGTGCCGAGTTGTCCTCGGTGACAAGCGATTCCACGCCGATCCCGCACCGCAGTTCGACGCCCTCGGTTTCGTGGAGCCGGGCCACCAGCGCGCCGACCTGTTCGCCGAGCGCGGCGAACAGGGGAGTGGGCTGTGGCTCGACGATGGTCACCGCCAGTCCGCGGGACCGGAAGCTGGCGGCCAGTTCGCAGCCGATGAAGCCCGCGCCGACGATGACGGCCTTGCGTGCGCTGCCGAGGTGTTCGCGCAGGGCGTGGGCGTCGGCGTGCGAGCGGAGCACGTGGACGCCCGAGACCTCGGGCAGACCCGGGATTCGCCGCGGCCGCAAACCCGTGGCGATCACGAGGGCGTCGTATCCGGCTTCACTGCCGTCGGAGAGCCGGACCCGCCGGGCGGCGGTGTCGACGCCGGTGGCGGCGACTCCCAGCCGGAGCCGGATGTGCTGCTCGGTGAAGAATTCCGCGGGCCGCAGGGCGGTGTCGTCGGTTTCGCCGCGCACGTACTGCTTGGAGAGCGGCGGCCGGTCGTAGGGCGCGCGGTTCTCGTCGCCCAGCAGGGTGAGTTCGCCGGAGTAACCCGCACGTCGCAGCTCTTCGGCCGTGCGCAGTCCCGCGAGGCCCGCGCCGACAATTAGAACGTGTTCTACCGAGTGCGACATGCGCCAACCTTAGCTGTTCCCGAGGTCACGCGCCGACGTGTCGACCGTCACACCCGAGATGCGGCCCAATCGTGTCCGGGCATTTATTGATCGGGCGGTCAATCAGGAATACAACGGGATCAGAACATATTCCCTGGCCTTTCAAAGGAGGCATTCCATGTTCACCGTGAGTCGCGCGGAGCAGGCCATGACGGTCGTGCTCGGCGCAATCGCCGCGCTGTCCCCGATCTGGGTGGCGCACAGCAACCGTGCACTGTGGACCCTTGTGGTGCTCGGCGTGCTGGTCGCACTCGCGGGCCTGGCGCAGATCGCGGAAATGGCGACCGGCACGGTCGGCTACGCGCTCGGCGTGCTGGGCGTCCTCATGTTCATCTCCCCGTGGGTGATGAACTTCCACTCCTACAGCGGCGCTTCCTGGGTCGCGTGGATCGTGGGTGTGTTGACGGTCGTGGTCGCGCTGGCGGAGATGCCCGAGGTGTCGGGCCGCTTCGGCGCAGCGGCGCATCACTGACCGATTCGCGGCGTGCCGGCCTCGGCTCTCCGTGATCACGGGTGCACAGTCCTCGTGACCGCGGGAGACGCAGCGAGGTCGGCGCGTCCGCGCGTTATGCTTGTCATCTACGTCCGCCGACCGGTGGCGGCCGCCTCCGCGTCGAAGCGTGAGGAGGAAGTCGAGCAGTGCCCACATCACGCAAAGCGGAATCGGATTCGTCGCGCACAGCAGAGTCTGAACTGCTGCGCAGTGTGGGACCCGCGCCCCGCCGGGTGGGGCGTCGTCGCAGCAAAAAGGTCGATGGTGACGCTCGCCAGCTCATCCTGGATGCCGCCGAACGGCTTTTCGCGGCCAATGGATTCGACGCGACTCCCACGGCGTCCATCGCCGAGGAGGCCGGGGTGCCCAAGGGCCTGGTCTTCTACTACTTCCCGACCAAGGGCGCGATTCTGTCGGCGCTGATGGCCGAGCGGGTCCCCTCGCAGCCGCTGGACGATATCGAGTCGGTGGTGGTGCCGGGTGATCCGGCCAAGAGCCTGGTCAATATGGATGCCGCGCTGAATCTGCGCGAGAACAATTCCTCGGTGCTGCGGGTGATCATGTGGCGCGAGGCCGATACCCATCCGGATGTGCGGAAACAATTGCGCCGCATGCGAGATCAATTGCTGGACGCGACCGCGCGGGTGCTGGCGGCGAGCGCGCCGGCCCCGGTGCAGCCGGGGACATTGCGGGCGTGTGCGGCGGCGTGGGTGTCGGCGATGCTGGCCATCGCGAGTACGGATCGGTTGCACGCCCTGGACGGGGTGCCGCTGCCGACGGCCGACGAAATTCTGAATGTTGCGCAGGTGGTGGCGGCGGGCATGACCCATCTGGGTTGAGGTTGCGAGGATCCTCAGTGACCACTGAATGTTTGCTGGCGTGTCGCTGTTTCCTCTGGTGAACTCCCGAATCACACTCGTTGTGGGGTAATCATGCGATTCTCACTGCGAAATTCGTGGAGGAACTGGTGTATACCAAGTTATTGCTGCGTGGTTTCGGAATCCTGGCGGCGGGTCTCGCGCTCGCGGGCATGACGCCCACGGTGCACGCGGATCCGATCTACCCCGCGCCCGATCCGGATCCGTTCTACGCGCAACCGGCCGATATCGCCGGCCATAACCCGGGCGACGTGTTGGCGGTGCGGCCCATGCCGCCGCTGCCGATGTTTCCCGAGACCACCGTCACGATGGTGAAATTTCGTTCCACGAATTCCGAGGGTGGTCCGATCGCGGCGGTCACCACGGTGCTCACCCCGCGCGAGCACCAGCCGGACGGGCCGCTGCTGTCGTATCAGCACATCATCAACAGCCTGGGCTCGGAATGTGCGGTGTCGCGGGTGCTGTACACCGACGACCCGAATCTGCAGGTGCGCGAGGCGGTCGCGCTGAATGTGGCGCTCCGGCGCGGCTGGTCGGTGGCGCTGCCGGATCATCTGGGCCCGAATTCCGCCTACGGCGCAGCCAGATTGGGCGGGATGATCACCCTGGACGGTATTCGCGCGGCGAAGCGGCTGCCGGAATTGGCGGTGGCGAACAGCCGGGTGGCGATGGCCGGATATTCCGGCGGCGGCATGGCGACCGCGTGGGCGGCGGCGCTCGCGCCCCGCTATGCGCCGGAGTTGGGGATCGCGGGCGCGGCCACGGGTGGCGTGCCGATGAATCTGGTGAAGATGGTGAACGCTCTTGGCCTGCAACCGCATCCGGTGTTCGGGCTGGCGATGGCGGCGGCCATCGGATTGGAGCGGGAGTATCCGGACCGGTTGCCGATCAGCACCCAGATGAACGCGGCCGGGCTGGCCGCGCGCAATGCCATGGCCAATGGCTGCGCCAATGAAATCATGGCGATCGGCGCCGGGCACAGTGCGCCCGAATTCGCGGCCAGCACCTCGCTGATCGACGATCCGGCGGTGATGTCGGTGCTGCAGGAGAACAGTCTGGAACTGTACGACGGGGTGCCGAATACGCCCATCTTCGAATGGCATTCGCCGAGTGATCCGCTGATTCCGGTGGACGCCATCGTGAATACCGATCATCGTTATTGCGCGGCCGGGGTGCAGCTGGAGATGGATCTGAATCCGTCCCCCGAGCATCTGTCGGCGGCGGTGCTGGAACTGCCCGCCGTGCTGCAGTGGATCGACGCGCGGCTGCGCGGCGAACCCGCTCCGAGCAATTGCTGAGCGGTATCAATGCCCCAATACCGTTGGTCGTGAGCCGGTTTCGCCGTGACCGCGTAGACGCCCCGGCCCTGGCCCGAGTCGCACGCGTTCCCGCGGGCCGGTAAGAATGTCGGCCATGGATGCCGATTTCGCCACCGGCCCGGGGGATTCGCGCCCCGCGCGCCAGCCGGGCTACCGACTCACCCATCCCGATACCCCGTCACCGGGCACGTCGCCGAACCAGGTGCTGACCGGCATCGACACCGGCGGCCACGCCGGCCCGGTCCGAAACGGTCAGGAGCAGGCGGTGCAGTGGTCGACCGCGCCTGTAACCCTGCGCGCCACACCGGAACCCGATGCGCTGCCGCGCCGGATCGCCCCCGACCTGCCGCAGCGCACCGCGGACCCGGAGGCGGTGGCCGCCCGGCTCGCCGCCGACGGCGAGCCGTTCTCGGCTCGGATCACCACCGACAGTGAACCGTTCGCGATGCCCGCCACCAATGGCGAGCCCTTCGCCGCGCGACCCGCCACAAACGGGTCGCCCTATGCCCGATCCACGTCCGATAGCGGATCGTTCGCCAGTGCCGCCCTCGACAGCGAGCTCTACGCGGCCGCGCCCGTGGTGGCCGACGAGACGATCGCGGTGCGCCCCGTGGCCAATGGCTCGCCGTTCGCGGCCCATTCCGGCGCGCACGAGGATGTTTTCGCGGCGAGCCGGCCCGCCGACCTGGAGGCCCCCACCGGTCGTCGGCACGCGCCGGACCCCGAGCCGCCGGCCCGGCTGGAGAGCCCCGCCCGCTTGGAGAGCCCAGCCCACATGGAGAGCTCCGCTCGCATCGAAAGCCTGGAGGCCGTCGCGGCCTCGCTGCGGGAGAGCGTGCCCGATCCCCTGCCCGAGCCCGAGCGTCCGGCGAGCGTCAAGTCCCGGCGGCGTGCGGCCCCGGAACACGCTGTGGCGCAGCCGGATTCGACAACCGCCGAGGCCAAGGCCGGCGCCGAGTTCCGGACCGGCGACGCCACCATCGATCTGCACCACATCATGCGGCTGCTGGTGGCCAGCCACGATCTGGACGTGGCCGCGGCGGCGGTCGAATCCGGCGAGATCACCGTCTCCGAACTGGCCGACGTGGCGCGGCGCACCCGCACAGCGGCCGTGGAATTGGTGGCGGCCTGGTACGGCGGAGCGGATCACATGCGGAAATTCGGCGAGGTGCTGTTACAGGCCGCGGCTGAAACCGCTTGATATAGATCTAGGATTCGATCGACATTCTCTCCGGCTCGCGGACGCAGGAGGCGCGATGAGCGGAACCGACGTGCCGTCGAAAGCCCTGACGGCGGCCGCGGTGCAGGCGGAATTGGCGGCATCCGCCGATCCGGCCGACGCGGAGCATTTGCAGCGGTTCTTCAAGACCGGGCCGGGTGAGTACGGAGAAGGGGATGTATTCATCGGCGTCCGGGTTCCGCAGACCCGGAAGGCGGTGAAACAATTTGCCGGCCTGCCGCTTTCGGAGATCGATCTGTTGCTCGACAGTCCGGTGCACGAGCACCGGCTGGCCGGATTGGTGATTCTGAACGGCGAAATGGCCGGGGCTACACGCAAACGCGGGAACAATGCGGCGTGGCAGCGGGAGATCGTCGATCTGTATGTGGCGGCCGTGCGCCGCGGCCGGGTGAACAACTGGGATCTGGTGGATGCCTCGGCGGAGTTCATTCTCGGCCCGTGGCTTTTCGAACGCTCGCGGGAGCTGCTCGACGAATTCGCGGCCGGGGATTCGCTCTGGGAGCGGCGGGTGGCCTTGCTGACCACCTTCGCGTTCATCAAGCAGGGCGATACCGCGACCACGCTCGAGCTGTGTGAGCGTCTGCTCTCCGATCGCCGCGATCTGATCCAGAAGGCGGTGGGCTGGATGCTGCGGGAGATCGGCAAGCGGGTGGATTCAGCGATTCTCATCGGATTTCTGGATGTGCACGCGGCGGATATGGGCCGTACCGCACTGAGTTATGCGACCGAGCATCTGGCTCCCGACCAGCGTGCGAAGTACCGCGCTCAGCGGTGATCCGGGGGCGGAATAGGCGCGTCGGGCGAAGCTGCAGAATTGCTGTGACGAACCACTCGGTCAGTTCGCACCGAGTGTTCATCTTGTGTTTGGTTTGCGTTTACCTGACGAGATCAGTCTGTGATCAGTCGGTGAAGGCCGATACCAGCTCGAAATGAGCCGGTGACTACCACGCAGAGACCGCCGCCTTCGGCGGGAGCGTGACTGAACGGTGATAGCTGGGAAATATCCCGAATCTCGTTCCGCCACTTGCACATCACAACCCATGCAGTGCATCGGCGAGTCCCTCCGGGTGCCCGCCGTGGTGAGCTCTGCGCCTGTTATCACCATGATCAAACGAAACCTGTTCGCCCAGCCCGTCAAGACCATCACCGGCGCAGCCGCCGCGGCCCTGGCCGTCTCGGCCGTGATCGCCGCCGGTCCGGCCGCCGCCGACATCAACGGCGTCCCACCCGAGTTCCAGGCCACCGCCCAGCAGGTCCAGCAGCAGGCCACCCAGCTCGACAGCGGCCTCCCCGCTGCGCAGCAGGACCAGGTCCGTCAGGCCCTCCAGGGCCTCCCGGCCCCGTTCAACCAGGCCCTCCCCCCGGTCTTCGCCGACGACCTGAACGGCTGGATCCAGAACGCCCTCTTCGTCATGGGCCAGCACGGCATTCCCGGCAGCTACGACGGCATCTTCCGCAACATCCAGCGTGAGTCGGGTGGCAACCCTCGGGCCATCAACCTGTACGACTCCAATGCCGCCGCGGGCATTCCGTCCAAGGGCCTGCTCCAGGTGATCGATCCCACCTTCCAGGCGTACCACGTCGACGGAACGTCCTGGGACATCTACGACCCGGTCGCCAACATCACCGCCGCCTGCAACTACGCGTCGCACCGCTACGGCTCCATCGACAACGTCTTCTCGGCGTACTAGGTAGCACCACTTTCGGTGGCTCTCCGGGGTTCAGTGCCGCACCCCCGAATAAGAATGTGGCCGTCGCGTTTTCGACGCGGCGGCCACATTTCGCTTTTCGCGGGCTCGTCAGAACTGGATCTTCAGGTGATCCGTCACCGGGCGGGCCTGGCATCCGAGGATGTAGCCGTTGGCGATGTCCTCGGGGTCGAGGATTTCGGCGTTTTCCATTTCCACTTCGCCTTCGAGGACGGTGCAGGCGCAGGAGCCGCATTCGCCTTCGAGGCAGGAGTAGGGGACGTCGAGGCCCTTGGAGAGCATGATGTCGACCAGGGTCTGGCTGCGGGGCCAGGTCATTTCGTGGGTTTCGCCGTCGAGTTCGACCTCGACGCTGGCGGCGTCGGCGGCCTCCTCGGCGGTGATCTCGGTCGGGGCGACCTCCGCGAAGGGGTCGCCGGAGAGCGAGTTGAAGACCTCGGCGTGGGTGCGATTGCGGGGCATGCCGAGCTGGCCGAGGGCGTCGTGGACGCGGTCCATGAACGGCTTGGGACCGCACATGAACGCCTCGTGGCCGGCGTAGGGCGCGACCAGGGTGGCGAAGGCGTCGGC
Source organism: Nocardia sp. NPDC046763 (assembly GCF_040645495.1). Lineage (NCBI taxonomy): Bacteria > Bacillati > Actinomycetota > Actinomycetes > Mycobacteriales > Nocardiaceae > Nocardia > Nocardia sp. NPDC046763. The sequence goes on from NZ_JBEYYI010000025.1 coordinate 43,498, forward strand.
GGTCGGCAGGCCCTGCAGGTGCTCGAGCCAGTGGATGACGACCAGCCGCTGCGGGTGCTTGTCGGCCAGCTCGCGCAGTTCCCGAGCGAAGATGACCGAGTCGTGGTCGCGGTTGGCGTAGACGACCACGATGCGGCCGTCGCCGCGGGCCAGCGCCGACTTGAGGATGGACATCACGGGTGTGATGCCACTGCCGGCCGCGAACAGCAGCAGGTCCTCGTCGAGGTTCTTGGGGGTGAAGACGCCCGAGGGCGGCAGCACCTCGAGGGAGTCGCCGGCTTTCACGTTGTCGCACACCCAGTTCGACGCGTAGCCGTCGACGGTGCGCTTGATGGTCACCTTGGGCTTGTCGTCGGTGTGCGGCGAGCTCGCCAGCGAGTAGCAGCGGGCGACGGACCCGGTGAGGTCGCTGGGGATGCGCAGGGTCAGGAACTGGCCCGGCTGGTAGGTGAAGCGCTCACGCAGGTCCTCGGGCACGTCGAATACCAGCGAGCAGGAGTCGGCCGTCTCGTTGATGACCGCGGAGACCCGCAGCACGGCCGATCGCGAGCTGTGCGGTACGTCGACGGTGGTCATAGTGTCCTCTCGAACCCGGCGGTGTGGGCAGCCGGTGCAGTCTACCTAAACTAGAACGTGTTCTAGTTTGACTATACGTGGCTGTCCCGCTGCCGGACAAGCTGAGCTTCCAGGCCCGCGATCAGTACGTCCATCGAAAAGTCGTAGGAGTACTTGCCACGCAGATCCGCCAGGTGTTTGGTAGCGCGTTCCACCGCCTCCGGGAGCACCCGGTCCAGCAGGCCCGCCCGGTCGCGCGGGTTCACCTTGGAGCGCCCGAACAGATAAGTGTGGATGGTGGCGTAGGCGGAGAGCACATTGCGCTCGTCGAAACCGGCGTCGAAGAGGATTTCCATGACAGCGGCGATCAGGTCCAGCTGTTTGCCGAGCATCTGTTCGATCAACACGTCGCCGAGACCCGGGTGTTTGCGCAATTTCTCGTCGATCTGGTCGATCAGATCCCGCAATCGCATTTGCCACGTACCGAATTCGGGTGGCGGCTTGCGCACGCCGGTGAGGGCGGCGGTGGCGACCAGATCGAGTAGCTCGCGCTTGTCGGCGACGTAGTAATAGGGGGCCATCGGTGAAACTCCGAGTTCGCGGGAGAGCCGTCGCATGGACAGCTTCTCCACACCGTCCTGCCGGACCACCCGCAGGGCGGCCTCGACGATCTCGGATTCCGAGAGGGTGTTACCGCCCCCGCCTGTCTGCATGCGCCCGACTCCCATACCGCCTCGACCACCACGGGCACGGATTTCCGTCCCCGACCTGTTCAACTCCCGAGTTTCCTCCCGCAGTGTAGAGCGCTCCCCGCATCAGCCGTCGAGCTACGGTCCGATGCATGGACAAGGCTGAATCCCGGCTGGAGATCCTCATTCCTCGACAACCTGCCGAAGCGGTAACCCAAGAGGTTCACGGCCGTCTCGATTCCGGACTGCGGCTTGATAGACCTTCGCCTCGGAGCGGGGGAGCGAACGGCTCCATAGACCTGCGCCTTGGAGGAGCGGAGGAGGGAAGAATCGAGACCGCGGCTCCATAGACCTGCGCCGTGGCCGCGAACCCGCCCGGAGCGAAGCGAAGGGCAATTAAACACACCGCGCCAATCATCATTGCCAGTGGTTGGCTGACTTAGCATTCGGGAATGCGCCATGATCGCCTTCCCGATGGTTTCGGGGTGCGAATCGATCCCAGGGTGCGCACTTATTCCGGTGGACGGCTCCTGGTCGGCGGCACGCCAACGAGGTTGCTACGGCTCGCTCCGGAAGCTGCGGCCTTGATCGGTGACGGGTACCTCGAGGTGACCGACCCCGCGTCGGCTCGGGTTGCCAGACGTCTCCTCGATTCCGGCGTCGCGAATCCGCGCCCGCGGCTGCTGCCGTCGCTGGAGGACGTCACCGTGATCGTGCCGGTGCACAACAATGCTCCCGAGCTATCGCGGCTGCTGTCGGCGCTGCGTGGCCACACGGTGATCGTGGTGGACGACGGTTCGGATCAGCCGGTGCAGATTCCGGACGCCAGAAGCCGCTGCCGGATCACGGTGCTGCGCCGCGATCGCCGGCACGGGGCGGCCGCCGCCCGCAATTTCGGATTGCGCGCCGCGGCAACCGAATTCGTGGCCTTCCTGGACCCGGAGGTGGTGCCCCGCACCGGCTGGCTGGAGGTCATGCTCGGGCACTTCAGCGATCCCAGGGTGGCGCTGGTGGCCCCGCGCATCCTGGCCATGGACCCGGATTCCACCCTGCTGGCCCGCTACGAGCACACCCGCGGCTCGGTGCATCGCGGCCGCCGTGAGTCGGCGGTGCACGCGCACGGCCCGGTGCCGTACGTGCCGAGTTCGGCGGTACTGGTGCGCCGGCTGGCGCTGCTCGGCGAGGGCGGGTTCGACGAGACCATGGCGGCGGGCGGCGATGTCGACCTGTGCTGGCGGCTCGACCGCGCGGGCTGGCGGCTGCGCTACGAACCGGCCGCCCGGGTCGCGCACAGCAATCCGGTGTCGCTGCGAAAGTGGTTCGCCCACAAGGTCACCCATGGGACCGGTGTGGCGCCGCTGGCCCAGCGGCATCCGGGCCTGGCCGCACCGCTGTCGCTACCGATCTGGACCGCGGTGTCGGCGGTGCTCCTGGGCACGATGTTGCGCTGGGGTGTGTTCGGCGGCCTGCTGACGCTGAGCGCGACCCTGGTCCGCCTACGCCGGGTCTTCGCCGGGCTGGACAATCCGACCCGGGTGGCGGCCATCTACATGACGCGCGGTTTCACCGGCGGTGTGTGGCGTCTGGCGACGGCCATGTGCCGGCACTACTGGCCGATCACGCTGCTGGGCATGCTGTGCTCGCGGCGGGTCCGTCATATCGCGTTCACCCTGGCCATGGCCGAGGGCCTGGCGGACTGGTTCACCCACCGGGAGCCGGGCAGCCTGGATCCGATCCGGTACGTGCTGTGCCGGCGGCTGGACGATGTCGCCTACGGGACGGGTCTGTGGTGGGGTGCGGCTCGCATTCGCAGCGCGGCGGCGCTGAAGCCGACCCTGCCGACGAGCTGAATTCGATGCTGCTCCCGGACTGAATTCGATGCTGCCGCCGGGATGTTCAGCGGTAGTAGATCTCGAGCGTGGTGTTGCGCCCGTCCGGAGCGAGGGTGAACACGCCGAGGGCCAGGTGCTCATCTGGGCGTCAGGCGGACGGGCATGTGCCGCACGCCGGTGTGCTTGTTGCTGCGGGTGTATTCGACGGGTGCGGTGAGTTCGGCGGTGCCGACGCGGTCGAGGAGGGCGTCGAAGACGACGCGCATCTCCATGCGGGCCAGGTTGGATCCGAGGCAGAAGTGGCCGCCGCGCCCGAAGGCGAGGTGCGGGTTGGGCCGCCGGGTGATGTCGAAGCGATGTGGCTCGGGGAAGACGCTCGCGTCCCGGTTGGCGGAGGTCCACCACAGGGTGACCTTGTCCCCGGCCCGGATTCGCTGATCCCCGAGTGTGGTGTCGCGGGTGGCGGTGCGGCGGTTGTAGGAGGTGGAGGAGGCCCAGCGCAACATTTCCTCGACCGCGCAGTCCAGCTGGGAACTGTCTTCCTGCAGCGTCCGCCAGAGTTCCGGCCGCTCGATGAGCGCGAGCATGCCGACGGCGATGGAATTGCGCGTGGTCTCGCTGCCCGCCGCGATGAGCAGGCTGAACAGCATGGCCTTCTCCATATCGGTGAGCGGCTGCCCGTCGATGGTCGCGTGGGCGGCCAGCGACATCAGATCGTCGGCGGGTGCGGCGGTCTTGGCGGCGAAGAGTTTCGCCCCGTAGGCCCGGGTCTCGGCCACGGCTCGCTGGGTGCGCGCGGTGGCCTCGCCCAGGTCCCGATCGTCGTAGTCCAGCGCCACATTCGCCCAGCCGAAGAGCTGGTGGCGATCGGCCTGCGGCACCCCGAGCAGTTGTGAGACCGCCTGCAGCGGGAGTTCGGCGGCGAGGTCGAGGAGAAAGTCGCACTCGCCCTCGGCCAGTGCTGTGTCCACGATGGCCGCGGCCCGTTCCCGGAGGTCGTCCTCGATCAGTTTCAGGGTGCGCGGCGCGACGCTCGGCATGAGCAGCTTCCGCACTCCCGCATGCCGGGGGTCGTCCATCATGTTGAGCAGCACTCCGACCGCCCAGTCCACGGGCAGATCCTCGATGAGCGTGCCCCCGCCGGCGCGCTCGCCGCCGCTCTCGGAGGAGTAGGTGGCCGAATCGCCGGCGACGGCAACGATGTCCGCGTACCGGCTGATCACCCAGAAGCCCTCTCCGGATGGGGTGTGCGCGGTGGGTGGATGCCACCACACGGGCCGTTCGGCGCGGAGATGATCGAAGACCGCGTGCGGGAAGCCGTGCGCGAAGCGGTCGAGGTCGGTCAGGTCGATGTCCTCCACGGACCCACCCTGGCACAGTGCCGGGCTGTCCGGCAGCGCATTCGACGAAGTAGACGGCCGCGAAAAGCAGAGCGCCACAATCTGATTCGCCGAAGCAACCACCACATTCAGATGCAAATGCTGAATTCGCGGCCCGCCCCGATTCTGGACTGACGGAGCGTAGGAGGGAAGAATCGGGGTCACGAGGGCCGCGACCGTCTCCAACCTCCCCGCGGCTCGCCGGAGCGTAACGGAGGCGAATAGACGCAGCTCACATTCCGTGAGGCGCCCGTTGGCGTGTGACCTGTCGGACAAACGTCCGGCTTCCGCCTTGAGGTCTTCGGTGCGCCGGTACTCTTTGGGGCGGAAAGAAAGGCAAATGGTCAGCAATCTCGCAGGTGGTGGGCAACCCAACCACGGCGTCGAACCGGGCAGTCAGCTCGGGGCGCTCGAAACATATGCCGCCCAGGCGCACGGATATCTCAGTGTGGGCGGGGATCAACTGGGGCAGTTGCCCGGCCTGCTGCGGCCGATGGTGCTCGAGTCATGGCTGCGCAGTCTGCGCGGCGGCGTCGATCCGATGGACGACGGAGACGGTCGTGGCCTGCGCGGCGCCGACCTCGAGCGCTACCGTGACGCGCATCCGATCGCCTCGGTCATGCCATTGGTGGACAAGCTATTACTGCGCGACGCGACCAGCACCGGTTTGATCGTGGTGGTGGCCGACCAGTTCGGCCGTGTGCTCTCGGTGCACGGCAATGCCGATCGGGTGCAGGCGGCCGCGGAGGCGGGCCTGCGCGAGGGCAATGACCTGAGCGAGCGCCGGGTGGGCACCAATGCGGTGGGCCTGGTGGTGCGCACCGGCCGCGCGGCCTGGATCCACGGCCCGGAGCATTTCCTGCACCGCATGCACCAGATCACCGGAGCCGCCGCGCCGGTGCACGATCCGGACGGCCGCCTGGTGGGCGTGCTGATGATTGCCGGCGGGGTGCGGGTGGCGCGCCCGGAGATCCTGGCGTTGGTGAAGGCGGCGGCAACGGCAGCGGAGATGGATCTGCTGCTGGCCGCGGTCCGTTCGGGCCAGGATCGCCGTTCGAACGCCGATGCCCCGGCGCCGGAGCGGCTGGGTCTGGAGGTGCTCGGGCTGGGGCAGCCGCAGCTGACGGTGGCGGGGGAGCGAGTCCCCCTGTCGCAACGGCACGCCGAGATTCTGCTGCTGCTGGCCGAGCACGCTGAGGGACTGTCGGCGGATCACCTGGCCTTGCTGCTGGACGACGCCGATCTGGACAATGCCACCATTCGCGCGGCCATGTCGCGGCTGCGTTCGGTGGTCGGGTCGAATGTGTTCGGCTCGCGTCCCTACCGGCTGCGCGTTCCGATCGCCACCGATGTGGAGGCGCTGCGCGCCGCGCTGGATTCCGGGGATGTGGATTCTGCGGTGCGGCTGTACGCGGGTCCGGTGCTGCCGCGTTCCACGGCGCCGGGAGTTATAGACATTCGCGATGAATTGCGAGTGCGTCTGCGCACCGCTGTATTACGTTCCGGCGACGCTTCGGTCTTGAGTCGGTGGACATCGGGTGCCGAGGGTCGTGACGATGCGGCCGCGTGGGCGGCCTATCGCGCCACCGTCGATCGTGAGTCTCCGCTGTATGCGCAGATCGAGGCCAAGATTCGCGTGCTGGATCGGCGCATGGGCGCCGATGCAACGCAGTTGCAACGTTTCGACTCATAGTCTCCACATCCGAAAGTGTGGTCAGTCACACCGCGGCCTTGTCATGTGGTCGTACCCACATTTATCGCGTTCTCGGCGCGAGGCTGTCGGCCAACTAGACGCTCGTCCAACTTTTTTTCGGGAAAAAGTTCCTTTTTATTGTGTAAACGCCTAGTGTCCACATGCATGAACGGCATCCCTGTGATGCAGGTGACAGTTGGAGGAGATCGGCAGTAGGACACCCCGGATGCGATGACCCGGAGGCACTCGCATCCCGGCCGGAGAGCCAGTAGGCCCGGCCGCTTCGAGCACTAGTTGGATCAGGCGCGGATTTCGCCGCGCATTCGTCGAATCACCCAGGGCGGTGCGATTTTTCGCGGCCTGGTGCGCCCTCGTCAGCCGAGCGCACCCAGGTCTATTTCGTGATGCCCGAAACCGTTGGTCGACATAGCAATTCGCCATGACAAGGGAGGCTCTGGTGCAGGGTACGGACTCGAGTGGTCTCGGACCGAGTGAAGTTCCGACGTCGAATGTCTCAGCGCCTTTTCCTCTCGGACCCGCACAGATCGGGGTCTGGTACGCCCAGCTGCTGAACCCCGACGTGCCGTGCAGCATGGCCCAGTACGTCGATATCCAAGGCGATTTCGATGCCGACCTGCTCCTACGCGTGTCCCAGGACGGCGTGCCGATCTGGCGCTCCTCCCAGCTGCGCTTCACCGAGATCGACGGTCAGCCCTTCCAGTACATCGACGAGTCCGCCGGTCACAACACCCGCCTCATGGACCTGCGGTCGGAGGCCGATCCCATTGCGGCCGCGCATGAATGGATGCGCACCCAGATCGTCCAGCCGGTGAACGTCCTCACCGATGCCGAGCGGCTCTTCGCGCCCGCGCTGATCCGGGTCGCCGATCAGCGCTGGTTCTGGTTCGTGGTCGGCCATCACATCGTGGGCGACGGCTATGCCGCCATGAACACCATGCAGTGGACGGCTCGGCGCTACACCGCCCTGAAGCGCGGCCTGGAACCGGAGACGGTGCAGGTCGGCACGCAGCAGGAGCTGGTCGAGTCCGAACTGGCCTACCGCGAGAGCAGCCGGTTCCGCACCGATCGCGCGCACTGGGCCCAACGAACCGCCGGCCTGGAGGGCGGCACCACCCTCAAGGGCCGTTCCGCGCCGCCGCGCGCGGGCAATATGCGCTACGGCCAGATCCTGCCCGAGGCGCTGCAGCGGCGCATCGAAAAGTGCGGCGAGCAGCACGATTCCGGTCTGCCCGGGGTGATCATCGCGGCCTTCGCGGCCTATATGGCCCGGCTCACCGGCAAGGACGAGGCGGTGCTGAGCCTGCCGGTGACGGCCCGTACCACCGCGGTCATGCGGCGCTCGACGGGCATGCTGTCCAATATCGTGCCGCTGCGCATTCCGGTCCGGGACGAGACCACCTGGGGTGAGCTGCTCACCTCGGCGCGGGTGGAGATCTCGGGCGCGCTGCGCCACCAGCGCTACCGCCACGAGGACATCCACCGCGATGCCGAACAGCAGGGCAGCCCGGCCTCGCGCGCGCTGTTCGGCCCGATGGTCAATGTCATGCTGTTCCATCCCCAACTGGAGTTCGGGGATATCCAGGCGCGTCTGCACCTGCTGTCCTCCAGCCCGATCGAGGACATGAGCCTCAATCTCTTCTACGGGGAGAACGACCGCATCCACCTCGATCTCGAGGTGAACCCGAACCTGTACACCAGCGCGGAGAACGTCCGCCACCATCGGCGCTTCCTGACCTTCCTGGAGCGGCTGGTCGGCCTGGAGTCGGATGAGCGGCTCGGGGGCGTGGACGTCTGCACCGAGCTGGAGCGCGATGTGGTGCTGCGGCTGTGGAACGACACCGCGTATCCGGTGGACGGCACGGCGACGCTGGTGTCGATGTTCGACGCGCAGGCGGCCCGTACGCCGTCGGCGCCGGCGGTGCGTTTCGCCGGTGAGCCGGCCCGCGATCTCGGCTACGGCGCGCTCGCACAGCGCGTGAATCGCCTTGCCCGTCATCTGATCTCGCTGGGCGTCGGCCCGGAGTCGCTGGTCGCACTGCACCTGCGCCGGTCGCCGGAGCTGGTGGTGGCCATGTACGCCGTGCAGGCCGCCGGTGCGGCCTATGTGCCGCTGGACCCGGACCACCCGGCCGAGCGCACCGCCCACATCCTGAAGACGGCCGCGCCCGCGCTGGTGCTGACCACCGCGGCCGATCGCCCCGAAACCGATGTCACCGCACTGGATCTGGACCTGCTGAGCGGTGACGCCCTGGCCGGATACTCGGCCGCGCCGGTGACCGATGCCGAACGCCGTGCGCCGCTGCGGCCCGCGAACACCGCCTACGTCATCTTCACTTCGGGTTCCACCGGACGCCCCAAGGGCGTGGCGGTGACCCACGCGGCGATCGTGAACCGCCTGGTGTGGATGCAGCAGACCTACCGGCTCTCGGAAGCCGATGTGGTGCTGCAGAAGACGCCCGCCACCTTCGACGTGTCGGTGTGGGAGTTCTTCTGGCCGTTGCAGATCGGCGCGACCCTGGTGCTGGCGCAGCCCGACGGCCACCGTGACCCCGCCTACCTGCGTGCCGTGATCGCCGAATACGGCGTCACCACCGCACATTTCGTGCCCTCCATGCTGGACGCGTATGTATCCGAGTTGGAGCAGTCCGCTCCGGTTCGCGGCGCGTCGCGTTCTGGACTGAGTGGAGCGGGGGAGCGCAGCGGAGGAGCGGAGGGAGGGAAGAACGCGACCTCCAGCGCCGCGAACCCGCCGGAGCGCAGCGGAGGCAAATTAAATACAGTCTTCGCCTCCGGTGAGGAGCTGCCGGGCCGGACCGCCCAGCGGCTGCGCGCGCTGACCGGCGCCGCGCTGCACAATCTCTACGGTCCCACCGAAGCTGCGGTCGATGTCACCTTCCACGAGGTGACGGCCGCGGACACCGTTTCCGTGCCGATTGGCGCACCGGTGTTCAATACCCGGCTGTACGTGCTCGATGCACGTCTGCGGCCGGTCCCCGTGGGGACCCCGGGTGAGCTGTATCTGTCGGGGGTTCAGCTCGCCCGGGGCTATGTGGCGCGTCCGGGACTGACGGCCGAGCGCTTCGTCGCCGATCCGTTCGCCGGCGAGTCCGGAGAGCTCATGTACCGGACCGGCGATCTGGTCGGCTGGACCGACAATGGTGAGCTGGAGTACCTGGGCCGCACCGATTTCCAGGTGAAGGTGCGCGGTCTGCGCATCGAGCTCGGCGAGATCGAGTCGGTGCTGGTGGCCGTGGACGGCGTCGCCCGCGCGGTGGTGATCGTGCGTGACGATCAGCTGGTGGCCTACGTGGTCGCGCCCGCCGAGGTGGACGCCACCCGGTTGAAGGCCGCAGCGGCGCGGGCGCTGCCGGGTTACATGGTGCCGAGCGCCTACGTGGTGCTGGATGCCCTGCCGGTCAATGCCTCCGGCAAGCTGGATCGGGCCGCGCTGCCCGAGCCGGTCCGGGTGGCGGTGCGGCACGAGGCGCCGGTCACCGTGACCGAGCAGGCCGTGGCGCGGGTCTTCGCTGAGGTGCTGGGTGCGAGTGAGGTCGGCCGCACCGACGATTTCTTCGCCCTGGGCGGCAACAGCCTGATCGCCACCCAGGTGGCGGCGCGGCTGAACGCCGAGCTGGGCTGCCGGCTCACCGTGCGCGAGATGTTCTCCGCCACCGGCGTATCCGAGCTGGCGGTGGTGATCGACGACCAGTTCCTGGACGCCGACGCGGATGCCGGCAGTGCGGTCGCCCTGGTGCGGCGCGAGCGCCCGGAGGCGCTGCCGCTGTCCCCGGCGCAGCAGCGCATCTGGTTCCTCAACCGTTTCGACACCGGCAGCGCCGGCTACAACATGCCCTTCGTGGTGCGCCTGCGCGGCGAGGCCGACGAGGCGGCCATGCGGGACGCGCTGATGGACGTGCTGGACCGGCACGAGGTGCTGCGCACCGTATTCCCCTCGACGGCATCGGGTTTCGCGGTGCAGCAGGTGCTGACCGTCGCCGCGGCGGCGGAGCCGGTGGCGCACGAGACCTGCGACGCTGACGAACTGGACGTGCGGATGCGCGAATTCGCGGCGCAGGGTTTCGACTTGGAATTCGAAATTCCTTTCCGTGCAAGACTGTTCACCGTCACCGGTGCGATCGCCTCGGACTGCGGACTCGGGGGTCCGGTACTGGTGGACGCCGCCGATCTGGACGTGCCCGAGTACGCCATCGCCATCGTGCTGCACCACATCGCCGCAGACGGCCTGTCGCTCCCGGTCCTGGCCCGCGACCTGATCACCGCCTACCTGGCGCGGTCGCAGGGACAGGCCCCGGCCTGGCAGCCGCTGCCCGTGCAGTACGCGGATTACACGCTGTGGCAGCGTGATCGCCTCGGCGCTGCCGACGATCCGGACTCGCTGCTGTCGCGGCAGTTGGACTTCTGGCGGCAGACCCTGGCGGGCGCCCCGGACCTGCTGGAACTCCCGGCCGACCGTCCGCGTCCGGTGGCCGCCACCGGCCGCGGCGCCAAGCTGGCCGTCGAACTGCCCGCCGAGTTGCACTCGCGCATTTCGGAAACCGCTCGGGCCGAGGGTGTTTCGACCTTCATGCTCATGCACGCCGCACTGGCGGTGCTGCTGTCCCGCCTGTCCGGTGAATCGGATATCGTCATCGGAACCCCGGTGGGCGGCCGCGGCGCGCGCGAACTCGATGACCTGATCGGCATGTTCGTCAATACGCTGCCGCTGCGCACCGACGTCGACGGCGCCCTGAGCTTCCGTGAACTCGCGCACCGGGTCCGCGACACCGATCTCGCGGCCTTCGCGCACGCGGACGTGCCCTTCGAACAGCTTGTCGAGGCACTGAATCCGGCCCGCTCGCAGTCGCGGCATCCGCTGTTCCAGGTGGCGCTGTCCTTCACCGCGACCGGAGACATCAGCCTCGAACTGCCCGGGTTGCTTGCCACGACGGGTACGCTGGACACCGAGGTGACCAAGTTCGACCTCTCGGTAGCGGTCACCGAAAGCTTCGCCGGTGCCGGTCCCGGGGAAGGTCCGGCACCGGCGGGGATTCACGCGGAGTTCGAGTTCGCGGTGGATCTGTTCGACCGAACCACCATCGAGGTCTTCGCGCATCGTTTCGTGCGCCTGCTCGAGGCCGTCACCACCGATCCCACCGTGATCGTGGACGCGCTGCCGCTGCTGGCCCCCGCCGAATACGCCGATCTGACAACCCGTTCGGGCGGTGCGGTGCAGGCCACCCGGTTGCTGCCGGACATGATGGCGCGCGCCGTGGCCGTGGGCGCGGACCGCCCGGCGCTAACCTCTGGCGAGACCACGCTCAGCTACGGCGAACTCGACGCGACCACCAACCGCCTGGCCCGCCTGCTGATCGACCGCGGCATCGGCCCGGACGATCTGGTGGCCGTCGGCTTGCCGCGGTCGCTGGAAGCCGTTGTCGCGGTGTGGGCGATCGTGAAGACCGGCGCCGCCTGGCTGCCGGTGGATCCCGCGTTTCCGGCCGAGCGCATCGCGCACATGGTCCGCGACTCGGGCGCGGTCCTCGGCGTGACCGGCTCCGCCGTGGTCGAGGGGCTGCCGGACGTACTGCCTTGGCTGATGCTCGACGAGCCCGGATTCCGGGCCGGCTGGGCGGGATTCGTGGCCGATCCGGTCGGCGATGCGGACCGGGTGCACCCCCTGCGCGCCGGGAATGTCGTCTACGCCATCTACACCTCCGGCTCGACCGGTGTACCCAAGGGCGTACTGGTCACGCACGCGGGTGTGCCGGGCCTGGCCGCCTCCCAGTACGAGCGCTACGTCGGTTCGCCGTCGGCGCGGGTGCTGCAGGGCTCCACCCCGAACTTCGACATCTCGGTCGCCGAACTGCTGATGGCGATCGAGTCGGCCGGCACGCTGGTCATCGCGCCGCCCGGGGCCACCGTGGGCCCGGAGCTGGCGGAAGTGATTCGCGCGCAACGGGTGACGCACGTGCTGATGACGCCGTCGGCGATCGGCACCATCGATCCCGCCGACGTGCCCGGCCTGCGCCACATCGCGGTCGGCGGCGAGGCCGTCCCGGCGGAGCTGGTGCGGCGCTGGGCCGAGGCCGGGCGCACCCTGGTCGATGCCTACGGGCCCACCGAGACCACCGTCGTCGTGAATGCCAGTGCGCCACTGCCCGCCAACGGCCCGGTGACCATCGGCCGTCCGCTGGCCGGGGTGCGGGAATGGGTGCTCGACGCCCGGCTGCGGCCGGTGCCGGTGGGCATGATCGGCGAACTGTACGTGGCCGGTCCGCAGCTGGCCCGCGGCTACCGCGGCCGCGCCGCCCTCACCGCCGACCGCTTCGTGGCCTGCCCGTGGGCGCCCGGTGAGCGCATGTACCGCACCGGCGACCTGGTGCGCTGGACCACCGACGGCACCGTGGACTACCTGGGCCGCAACGACTCCCAGGTCAAGGTGCGCGGCTTCCGGATCGAGCTGGGCGAGATCGAGTCCGCCGTGGCGGCGCATGCGCTGGTGCGCAGCGCCGCGGTTGTCGTGCACCGCGACGCCGTGCGCGGGGACCAGATCGTCGCCTACCTGGTGCCCGAGTCCGCGGGCCTCGACCTGGCCGAGCTGAAGGCCGGACTGGCGAATCGCCTGTCCGCGTACATGATTCCGGCCGCCTTCATGGCGCTCGACACCCTGCCGATGACCATCAACGGCAAGCTGGACTACCGCGCGCTGCCAGCACCGGTCTTCGCCAAGCGCGAATTCCGCGCCCCCGCCACGCCGGTCGAGCAGCTGGTCGCCGATGTCTTCGCCGAGGTGCTGGGTCTGGTCCCGGCCGTCGCCGAGACCGCCGTGGAAACCGTGCCGTCACGTCCCCGGCCGGCCTCGGCCGATGCCGGCGACGCCGCGCACCCGGTCGGCGCGGATGACGACTTCTTCGAGCTGGGCGGCAATTCGCTGATCGCCACCCAGGTGACCGCCCGCCTGGGTGCCGCCCTCGACACCCAGATCCCGGTGCGGCTGGTCTTCGAGGCCTCCAGCGTGGCCGAGCTGGCCGCGCGGGTGGCCGAGCTGGCCGGATCAGGTTCCCGCGCACCGCTGGTGGCGGGGGAGCGGCCCGAGGTGGTGCCGCTGTCCTATGCCCAGCAGCGCATGTGGTTCCTCAATCGCTTCGACAACAGCTCGATCGCGGACAATCTGGTCGCGGCCATCCGGCTGGACGGCCGGTTGGACGTGGACGCGCTGGCCGCGGCGGTCACCGATGTGGTGTCCCGGCACGAGACGCTGCGCACGGTGTACCCGGCCGTGGACGGCGTCGGCCGCCAGCTGGTGCTGTCCGCCGAGGCGGCCGGCATCGCCCTGGCGCCCGAGCAGGTGAGCCCGGACGCGCTGGAATCGCGCATCATCGAGCTGGCCGTGCTGCCCTTCGCGGTGGACGAGCAGCCGCCCGCGCGGCTGACGCTGCTGCGCCTGGCGCCGCAGACCCACGTGCTGGTGGTCGCCGTGCACCACATCAGCGCCGACGGCTGGTCCATCGCGCCGCTGACCCGGGATCTCATGGTGGCCTACGCCGCCCGCCGCACCGGCGCCGCGCCGCAGTGGACGCCGCTGCCGGTGCAGTACGCGGACTACACGCTGTGGCAGCGCGCGGTGCTGGGCGACGAGGACGACCCGGAATCGTTGCTGGCAGAGCAGATTCGCTTCTGGCGCGCCGAACTGTCGGGCCAGCCCGACACCTTGGAGCTGCCCAGCGACCGGCCCCGCCCGGCGGTCGCCAGCCGCCGCGGCGCGCAATACCGCTTCGCCATTTCCGCCGAGCGGCACCGCCGCCTGCGCGAGCTGGCCGAGCGCGATCACGCCACGGTGTTCATGGTGCTGCACGCCGCGTTCGCCACGCTGCTCGCGAAACTCTCCGGCACCGCGGACATTTCGATCGGCTCGCCGGTCGCGGGCCGCGGCGAGCAGGCGCTCGACGACCTGGTCGGCATGTTCGTCAACACCCTGGTGCTGCGCACCGAGGTCACCCCGCACCGCTCGTTCCGGGAGCTGCTGGCCCGGGTGCGCGAGGCCGATCTGCGGGCCTTCGCCCACGCCGACGTGCCGTTCGAGCGGCTGGTCGAGGTGATCGCGCCGATGCGCTCGCAGGCCCGCCACCCGCTGTTCCAGGTGGCCCTGGACCTGGCCAATGTCACCCAGCCCACGCTGGAGCTGGACGGCCTGACGGTGTCGCGCATCGATCTGGATCCCGGCGCCGCCAAGTTCGATCTGCAGCTGTCGGTGGGCGACGACGCCGCGACCGGCGAGCTGAGCGCCCAGTTCACCTATGCCACCGACATTTTCGACGAGGCCACCGTGGCGGCCTTCGCGCGACGGCTGGACGTGGTGCTCGAGGCCGTGACCGACGAGCCGGACCGGCTGGTCGGCGAGATCGACCTGCTCATCGGCGACGAGCGCTCCCGGGTGCTCATGTCCTGGAACGACACCACCCGCGATACCCGAGAGCTGCTGCCCGCCACCGATTCCGGCACCGCCACCCTGGTCGACGTGTTCGAGGCCAGGGCGCTGACCTGCCCGGATGCCCCGGCTGTGGAATTCGAGCACACCGATACCTCCCAACCGGCCGCGACGCTGTCCTACGGCGAGTTCGCCGCCCGGGTACATCGCCTGGCCCGCAAGCTGGCCGACTCCGGGGTGACCGCGGAATCCCGGGTGGCCCTGGCCATGCGGCGGTCGGACGACATGGTCGTGGCCATGTACGCCGTGCTCGCCGCGGGCGGCGCGTACGTGCCGGTGGACCCGGACCAGCCGCGCCTGCGCATCGACTACGTGCTCGACGCCGCCGCTCCGGTGGCCGTGCTCACCACCGTGAGCGACGGCTTCACCACCGACCGCGACCTGCCGGTGCTCGCCGTGGATGCCCTCGACCTCCGCGACTACTCGAGCGCCCCGCTCACGGACGCGGATCGCGTGGTGCCGCTTCGTGATTCGAACACCGCCTACGTGATCTTCACCTCGGGCTCGACCGGTCGCCCGAAGGGTGTGGCGGTGCCGCACTCGGCCATCGTCAACCGCCTGGTGTGGATGCAGGCCGAGTACGGCCTCACCGCCGCGGACGTCGTGCTGCAGAAGACCCCCTACACCTTCGACGTGTCGGTGTGGGAGTTCTTCTGGCCCTTGCAGGTCGGCGCCAAGCTGGTGGTGGCCGCCCCCGACGGCCACCGCGATCCGAAGTACCTCGTCGACACCATCGTCCGCACCGGCGTCACCGTCGCCCATTTCGTGCCGTCCATGCTGGCCGTCTTCGTGGCCGAGCTCGAATCAGCCGCCCGCCGAGCAGCGGAATCCCCGCCAGAGCGCAGCGGAGGCAAATTAAACACAGTGTTCGCCTCGGGTGAGGCGCTGCCCGCGCCGACCGCGCAGAAGCTGCGCGAGCTCACCGGTGCGCGCCTGCACAACCTGTACGGCCCGACCGAGGCCGCGATCGACGTCACCTATCACGAGGTGGCCGACGCGGATACGGCGTTCGTGCCGATCGGCCGCCCGGTGTGGAACACGCGCACCTACGTGCTGGACGCGCGCATGAACCCGGTCGCACCGGGCGTCGCGGGTGAGCTCTATCTGGCGGGCGACCAGCTGGCCCGGGGCTACCTGGGCCGGGCGGATCTGTCGGCGGATCGCTTCGTGGCCAACCCCTTCGGCACCGGCGAGCGCATGTACCGCACCGGTGACCTGGTCACCTGGACCCCCGAGGGGGAGCTGAACTACCTGGGCCGCACCGACTTCCAGGTGAAGCTGCGCGGCCTGCGCATCGAGCTGGGGGAGATCGAGGCGGCGCTGCTGGCGCAGCCGGGCGTCGCACAGTCGGTCGTGGTGGTGCACGCCGACGCGCACGCCGGTGACCAGCTGGCCGGATATGTGGTCCGCGAACCCGAGGCCGTGGTCGACCTGGACGCGATCAAGGCCGCCCTGGCCGCCACGCTGCCGGCCTACATGGTCCCGGCCGCGCTCGTGGTGCTGGATGCCTTCCCGCTCAATGTCTCCGGCAAGCTGGACCGTACCGCCCTGCCGGCCCCCGTCTTCGAGACCGCGGTCTACCGGGCGCCGGAGACGGTGGCCGAGGAGGTCGTGGCCGGTGTGTTCGCGGACCTGCTGGGGGTCGAGCGGGTCGGCGCGTACGACGACTTCTTCGCACGCGGCGGCAGCTCGCTGCTCGCGGCCCGCGCCGTCGCCCGGGTGGGCGCGGCCCTGGATGCCGAGCTGTCGGTGCGCGACCTGTTCGACGCCCCGACCGTCGCCGGCCTGGCGGCCATCGCGGAGGCCAAGGCGGGCACCGGAACCCAGCTGCCGCTGACCGTCCGGCCCCGCCCGGAGCGGGTGCCGCTGTCGGATGCACAGCGCCGCATGTGGTTCCTCAACCGCTACCACGCCGATGCGATCGGTGCGGGCCCCGGCGCGGCCTCGGACAATATCCCGCTCATGCTGCGGGTGTCCGGCGTGCTGGACGCCGAGGTGCTCGATGCCGCGCTGCGGGACGTGGTTTCGCGCCACGAGACCCTGCGCACCGTCTACCCCGACGGCCCGGACGGCCCCGAGCAGCAGGTGCTGGCGGCGACCGACGCCGAGCTGCTCACCGCCCGCGTCACCGCGGACGAGATCGCGGGCGGGGTGGCCGGGATCATCGGCCACGCCTTCGACCTGACCCGCGAAACACCGTTGCGCGCAGCACTGTTCAGCGTCTCGGAGACCGATCACGTGCTGGTGCTGGTGGTCCACCACATCAGCGCGGACGGGTTCTCGCTGGGCCCGCTGGCCACCGACTTCATGACGGCCTACCAGGCGCGCCGCTCCGGCGCCGCGCCCGCGTGGGCCCCGCTGCCCGTGCAGTACGCCGACTACACGCTGTGGCAGGCCGAGCGCCGCGGCGACGAATCCGATGAGCTGTCCCTGGCCCACCGGCAGCTGGAGTTCTGGCGGCAGCGCCTGGCCGGGCTGCCCGAGCAGTTGGAACTGCCCGCGGACCGGCCGCGTCCGGCGGTCGCCTCGCTGCGCGGCGGCACCCACCGCCTGAGCATCGACTCCGATCTGCACGGTCAGCTGGGCGAATTGGCGCGCAAGCACGACACCACGCTGTTCAGCACCGTGCACGCGGCGCTGGCGGTGCTGCTGGCACGGGTGTCGAACAGCACCGACATCGCGATCGGCACCCCGGTCGCGGGCCGCGGCGAGCAGGAGCTCGACGGCTTGGTCGGTATGTTCGTCAACACCCTGGTGTTGCGCAGCGAGATCGACCCGCGCGCCCGCTTCGACACCGTGCTGGACGCGGTGCGCGCGGACGACATCGCCGCGCTCTCGCACGCGGAGGTGCCCTTCGAGCGCCTGGTCGAGGTGCTGTCCCCGGCCCGGTCGCAGGCCCGGCACCCGCTGTTCCAGGTGGCCCTGACCTTCCACAACTACGCGCTGCCCACGGTCGAGCTTCCCGAGCTGCGGGTGCACCCGGAGACCCCGGACGCCGGGGTGTCCAAGTTCGACCTTCAGTTCACCGTGCTCGAGACCCACGCCGAGGACGGCCGCGCCGGTGGCATGGACATCGAGATCACCTACGCCAGTGAGCTTTTCGACGCCGACACCATCGCGTCGCTGGCTCGCTGCTTCAGCCGGGTGCTGGCGGCGGTGGCCGCCGACCACACCGTGGTGGTCGGCGATATCCAGTTGCTGAGCGGCGAGGAGAGCGCCCGGGTATTGCACGAGTGGTCCGCCACCGGTCCCGATGTCGCCGAATTCACCACTCTCGCGGACCGATTCGCGACCGCCGCCGCCCTCGACCCGGCGGCCCCGGCCGTCCGCGCCGGGGACGTGACCCTCGGCTATGCCGAGCTCGACGCCCGCTCCAACCGTCTGGCCCGCTGCCTCATCGCGGCCGGTGTCGGACCGGAATCGCTGGTGGCCGTGGCGCTTCCGCGCAGCGCGGAGCTGGCCGTGGCGCTGCTGGCCGTGGTGAAGGCCGGCGGCGGCTACCTGCCGATCGACCCGAACTACCCGGCCGACCGCATCGAGTACGTGCTCGACGACGCCCGCCCGGTGTGCGCGATCAGCAGCGGTGACGCGCAGCTGCCGGCCGGCTGGTTCGGCGGACCGGTCGTCTGCCTCGACACCATCGACCTCGACGGCTACGCCGCAGACCCGGTCACCGACCGCGACCGGCGCGCGCCGCTGCGCCCGGCCGACACCGCCTACGTCATCTACACCTCGGGTTCCACCGGCCGCCCCAAGGGTGTGGTGATCCCGCACCGCAATGTGATCCGCCTGTTCGACAATGCGCAGGGACACTACGGTTTCGGGCCCGCCGACGTGTGGACCATGTTCCACTCCTACGCCTTCGACTTCTCGGTCTGGGAGCTGTGGGGCGCGCTGCTGTACGGCGGCAGCGTGGTGATGGTCGACTACTTCACCTCGCGGTCGCCGCAGCAGTTCCGCGAACTGCTCGCCACCGCGGGCGTGACCGTGCTCAACCAGACCCCGTCCGCGTTCTACCAGCTGATCACCGCCGATGCCGAGTCCGATACCGAGCTCGCGCTGCGGTATGTGATCTTCGGCGGCGAGGCGCTGGAACCGCAGCGGCTCGCGGGCTGGTTCGCCCGGTACCCGCAGGGCCCGGCGCTGATCAACATGTATGGCATCACCGAGACCACGGTGCACGTGTCCTACCGCCCGATCGCCCCGGACACCGGCTCCGCCAGCGTGATCGGCGGCGCGCTGCCGGGTCTGACCGTGCGCGTGCTGGATTCACGACTGCGTCCGGTGCCGGTCGGCGTCCCCGGCGAAATCTATGTCTCGGGCGGGCAATTGGCGCGCGGTTACCTGAACCGCCCCGCGCTCACCGCCGGTCGCTTCGTGGCCGACCCCTACGGTGGTCCCGGCGAATCCGCCTACCGCACAGGCGATCTGGCGCGCTGGACCGCCACCGGCGACCTCGAGTACCTGGGCCGCATCGACCAGCAGGTGAACCTGCACGGCTTCCGGGTCGAGCTCGGCGAGATCGAGGCCGCGCTGCTGCGGGATCCGCAGGTGCGCGAGGCCGCGGTCATCGTGCGCCACGACGCCGCCGTGGACGCCTCCCGCATCGTCGGCTACGTGGTCCCGGCCGCGGACACCGCGCCGTCCACCGCCGACCTGCGTGCCTTCGTCGCCCGGGAGCTGCCCGAGCACATGGTGCCCGCAGCGGTGGTGATCGTGGGCCGGATCCCGCTGACCGTCAACGGCAAACTCGACCGCGCGGCGCTGCCCGCCCCGGTCTTCGAGGGCACCGAGTACCGGCAGCCGGCCACCGTCGCCGAAGAGCTCATCGCCAACGTCTACGCCGACCTGCTGAGCATCGAGCGGGTGGGCGCGGACGACGACTTCTTCGCCCTGGGCGGCTCCTCGCTGCTCGCGGCCAAGGCGGTCGCCCGCATCGGCGCCCTGTTCGACACCACGGTCGGCGTGCGCGCCCTGTTCGAGGCGCCCACCGTGACCGCCCTGGCCGCCCGCGTGCAGGCCGAGGCCGACGGGCCGAAGCGTCCGGTGCTGGTCGCCGGCGCCCGCCCCGAGCACCTGCCGCTCTCACCCGCCCAGCAGCGCATGTGGTTCCTCAACCGCTTCGATCGCGCGTCCACGGCCTACAACATCCCGCTCGCCCTGCGCCTCACCGGTGAGCTGGACGCCCCCGCGCTCGAGGCCGCCTTCGCCGCCGTGGTGGAACGCCACGAGACCCTGCGCACCGTCTATCCGGAGACCGCGGACGGGCCCGCGCAGGTGATCCTGCCTGCCGCGCAGGTGGTTTCGGAGCTGAAGCCTGTCGACGTGACCGAGGCCGAGCTGGTGGCCCGGGTCACCGAATTCGCCACCACCACCTTCGACGTGACCGTCGACGTGCCGGTGCGGGTGCTGCTGCTGCGCGTGGTCGACATCGAGGGCGCGCCCACCGGCGATCACGTGCTCGCCGGTGTGCTGCACCACATCTCGGCCGACGGCTCCTCGGTGGTCCCGTTCGTGCGCGACCTGATGGTCGCCTACGACGCCCACCTGGCCGGCTCCCGGCCGTCGTGGACCCCGCTGGCCGTGCAGTACGCCGACTACGCGCTGTGGCAGCGCGCCCTGCTCGGCGCCGAAGACGACCCTGCGTCGGTGGCCGCGGGCCAGCTCGCCTTCTGGCGGGAGACCCTGGCCGGTCTGCCCGACCAGCTGGACCTGCCCGCCGACCACCCACGCCCGGCGCGGCAGAGCCTGCGCGGCAGCTACATCCGGCTCCCGCTCGACGCCGACCTGCACGCCGGTCTGACCGAGCTGGGCCGCCGCCGCGGCGCGACCCTGTTCATGGTGGTGCACGCCGCCTTCGCGGCCCTGCTGTCCCGGCTCTCGGGCACCACCGACATCGCGGTCGGCACCCCGATCGCGGGCCGCGGCGACGCCGCCCTCGACGACGTGATCGGCATGTTCGTCAACACGCTGGTGCTGCGCACCCGCACCGATGGCGGCGAGCCGTTCACCGACCTGCTGGCCCGCGTGCGCTCCGGCGACATCGCCGCCTTCGGCAATGCCGACGTGCCCTTCGAACGCCTGGTGGAGGTGCTCAACCCGGCCCGCTCCACCGCCCGGCACCCGCTGGTCCAGGTGGGCCTGTCCTTCCAGAACCACGAGCGCGCCGAGCTGCAGCTGCCCGGCCTGACCGTGTCGGAGGTCGAATTCGACACCCACGTGGCGCAATTCGATCTGCACCTGTTCGCGGTGGACCACTACACCGGGACCGGCGCGCCCGCCGGGCTGGAGCTGACCCTCGGCTACGCCCACGACCTGTTCACCGAGGGCACCGCGCAGCGTTTCACCGCCGCCCTGGCCCGGCTGCTGGAAACCATAGCGGCGCAGCCGGACACCGTCATCGGCGATATCGACCTGCTGGGTGCGGGCCTGCGCCAGCGCATTCTGCACGACTGGAACGCCACCGCGCACCAGCTCGCGCCGGCCACCCTGGCCGATCTGGTCGATGCCCGGGTGGCGACGAACCCCGCCGCGGTCGCCCTGCTGGACGCCACTGAAACATTGCTCACCTACGCGGAATTCGACGCCCGGGTCAACCGTCTGGCCCGCCGGCTCATCGCCGCGGGCGTCGGCCCCGAGACCGGCGTGGTGCTCGCCATGCGGCGCGGCATCGATCTGGTGGTCGCCATGTACGCGGTGGTCAAGGCCGGCGGCGCCTACGTGCCGATCGACCCGGATCACCCGGCCGACCGCATCGCCTACATTGTCGAAACCGCCGCTCCGGCAGTGGTTCTCACCACGGCGGCCGACGGCGTGCCCTTCGAGGCCACGGTCCCGGTGCTCGAGGTGGACCGGCTGGAGCTGTCCGGCCTGTCCGCGGCCCCGATCACCGACGGTGAGCGGGTGCGGCGGCTGCGCCCGGAGCACCCGGCCTACATCATCTTCACCTCGGGTTCGACCGGCCTGCCCAAGGGCGTGGCGGTGCCGCACGCGGCCATCGTCAACCAGTTGCGCTGGCTGCGCGCCACCTTCGAGCTGGACGCGGGCGACCGCGCGCTGCTGAAGACCCCCGCCACCTTCGACCTGTCGGTGTGGGAGTTCTGGTCCGCGCTGACCACCGGCGGCAGCCTGGTGGTATCCGCCGCGGGCGACGAACGCGATCCCGACCGTCTGCGCGCCCTGATCGAGACCCACGCCGTCACGATCCTGCACCCGGTGCCCTCGCTGCTGGGCATGCTGCTGGCCGGCGGCCCGCTGCCCGCCTCGGTGCGCGCGGTGCTGGCCATCGGCGAGGCGCTGCCGGCCGCGACGGCCGCGGAGTTCCTCGACCAGCACCCCGACAGCGCGAATGCCGAGGGCGCACGACTGTTCAACCTCTACGGCCCCACCGAGGCGGCGGTCTCGATCACCTCCTACGAGGTGCGCGAGCGACACCGCCAGGCGGTGCCGATCGGCTCGCCCGCCTGGAACAGCCGGGTCTACGTACTCGACGCCCGCCTGTCCCCGGTCCCGATCGGCGTGCCCGGCGAGCTGTACCTGTCCGGTGCCCAGCTGGCGCGCGGCTACCACGGCCGCCCGGCCCTCACCGCCGACCGCTTCGTGGCGGACCCCTTCGCCGGCGGCCGCATGTACCGCACCGGCGATATCGTCCGCTGGCGTGCGGACGGCGCGCTCGAGTACATCGATCGCGCCGACTTCCAGGTCAAGATCGGTGGTTTCCGCATCGAGCTCGGTGAGGTGGAGACCGCGCTCTACCGGCAGCCCGGCGTGAGCGCCGCGGTCGCCGTCGCCCGCACCACCCCCGATGCGGGCGCCCGGCTGGTCGCCTACGCCGCGGTCCCCGGCACCTCCGAGGAACGCCGCGACGAGGTGTCCGCCGCCCTGCGCGTCGCGCTCACCGCGGAGCTGCCGACCTACATGGTCCCGGCCGCGCTGGTCGTGCTGGACGCCCTGCCGTTGAACGCCAACGGCAAGGTGGACCGGGCGCGGCTGCCCGAACCGGTCTTCGCCGTGGCGGCCTACCGCGAGCCGGTGACCGCGCTCGAGCAGTCCGTCGCCGCGGGCTTCGCGGAGGTCATCGGCGCGGCCGAGGCCACCCCGATCGGCCTGGACGCCGACTTCTTCGCACTGGGCGGCAATTCGCTCATGGCGACCCGCCTGGCCGCCCGGCTGGGCTCGGATCTCGGTGTGCGGGTGCCGGTCTCGGCCCTGTTCGAGGCTCCGACGGTCGGCGGGCTGGCGGGCTGGATCGCCACCGCCGATCCGGCCGAGCTGCTGCCCGCGCTGACCCGCCGCACCGACGCGGGCCCGGCCCCGCTGTCGCTGGCCCAGCAGCGCATGTGGGTGCTCAACCGCTTGCACCCGGAGTCGGGCGCCTACAACGTGCCCGCCGCCATCCGGCTCCGCTCCGTGGACCCGCGCTCCGGCGCGCTCGACAAGGCCGCGCTCACCGCGGCCCTGCGAGATGTGCTGGAGCGTCACGAGATTCTGCGCACCCGCTATCCCGAGGTGGACGGCGAGCCCGTGCAGGTGGTGCTTGAGCTGGGTGACCTCGAGGGTGAGCTCACCACGGTCCCGGTGTCCGAGAACGAGATTCAGGCCCGCCTGATCGAGGCGGCCACGGCCGGTTTCGATGTCACCGTCGCGCCGCCGGTGCGGGTGACGCTGTTCGAACTCGGCCCGGCCGACCACGTCCTGCTGGTGGTGCTGCACCACATCAGCGCCGACGGCTACTCGGTACTGCCCATGACCCGGGATCTGGTGCTGGCCTACACCTCCCGCCTGGCCGGGGACGCGCCCGCCTGGGCGCCGCTGGAGATCCAGTACGGCGACTTCGCCGCCTGGCAGCGCCGCGTGCTCGGTTCGGACGCCGATCCGGACAGCCTGCTGTCGCGGCAGCTGCGCTTCTGGGTGGACGAGCTGTCCTCCGCGCCCGAGCAGCTGGCGCTCCCCACCGACCGTCCCCGGCCGGTGCGGCGCGAGATGCTCGGCGAGACGGTCGATTTCGCGGTCGACGCGGAGACCGTCGAGCGGCTCTCGGCCCTGGCCCGCGCGCACGGCGCCACCCTGTTCGGCGTCGTGCACGCCGCCTTCGCGGTGCTGCTGGCCAAACTGTCCGGCCAGCGCGACATCTCGATCGGCGTCCCGCTCGCCGGCCGCGGCGAGCGGGCGCTGGACGACCTGATCGGCATGTTCGTCAATACCGTGGTGCTGCGCGCCGAGGTGGACGGCAAGCTCGCCTTCACCGATCTGCTGCGGCAGGTGCGCGACCGCGACCTGGCGGCATTCGCCCAGGCCGATGTGCCGTTCGAGCGCGTGGTGGAGGCCGTGCTGGCCGCCACCGGCCGGGCCCGTTCGGCGTCGGTGAGCCCGCTGTTCCAGGTGGCCTTCGCCTTCCAGAACATGTCGCCGGTCTCGGCGGCGCTGCCCGGTCTCACCGTCGAGGCGCTCGATCCCGAGCTCACCGAGGCCAAGTTCGACCTCCAGCTCACCGGTATCGAGCGGCACGACGACGCCGGCCGGGTGGTGGGCCTGGACATGCGATTCGGGTACGCCACCGACATTTTCGGTGCGGACAGCGTGCGTCTGCTGGCGCAGCGGCTGCTGCTGGTGCTGCATGCGGTGGTGGCCGATCCGGAAGCGCCGGTGCGCGACATCGACATTCGCACCGAGGCGGAACGCACCCGCCGCCCCGGCAGCGGACCGGTCAGGGACACCACGGCGGTGCCGCACGGGGCTACCGCGGCGGTGCCGCACACGGACGCGGCAGCACCGCCGCAGCCGGCCGACCTGCCCGCCCTGCTCGCCGCGGCGGCGGCGGCCGCCCCCGAGGCGGTCGCCCTCACCCACGGCGAGCACACCGTCACCTATCGGGATCTTGCCGAGAAGATCGCCGTCACCGCCCGCGCCATGGGCGCCGCCGCGAAGCCGGAGGCGCTGGTGAACGTGGCACTCGCCGGACTGGTACCCGGCATTCTGGCCGCTCTCGGCGCGGCCGGACTCCATCAGGCCCTGAGCACGCTGACCGCGGACGCGCAGGCCCTGGTTCTTCGCTCGAAGAGCACGTCGGAAGGAAGCCTCTGATGCACTACGCAGAGTCGATCGCCACCAGCCGGAACGGACGGGTCACGGCCTTGCGCCGAGCCTACGGCGTGGGCGACCTACCATGTCTGATCGCTGTCGTGGCCGAGCTGGACGCCGACCGCATAGCCCTGCGGGACGCGGGCGACACCGTCGCCTACGGCGCCCTGGCCGCCGAGATCGCCATGCTCAGCGAGGCCATGGGCGGCGCGCTGGAGCCCGAGGCGCTCATGCAGGTGGTGGTGTCCGGGCAGCTCCCTGGACTGATGAGCGGTGAGGCCGGCGGTCTCACCGCGGCGCTGGAGGCGCTGGTCGACGACGCCGTGCTGGCCGCCTCCGACGTCCTCGACCCCAAGCTGGCCCCGGTCGAGACCCTCAGCACGCAGTTCCGCGCCCAGGTGCAGCGCACCCCCGACGCGGTGGCTATGGAATTCGAGGGCGTGACGCTCACCTACGCCGAATTCGCCACCCGCGTAACGGTTCTCGCGCGGCATCTGCGCGGCCTGGGCGTCGGCCCCGATGTCCTGGTGGGCCTGTCGGTGCGCCGCTCCTTCGAGCTGATGGTCGGCATGTTCGCCATCCTCGAAGCCGGTGGCGCGTACGTGCCCCTCGATCCGGATCACCCGGCCGAGCGCATCTCCTACGTGCTCGAGGTGGCGCAGCCCGCGGTGGTGCTCACCACCACCGCCGACCAGCCCGCCTTCGCGCTCGAGGCCCCGGTGCTGCGCATCGACGAATTCGAGCGCAACGCACGGGAATACGGCATCGACGGCGATCGGCTGCTGTCCCCGGCCGACGATCCCGAGCTGCCGCAGCCGGGCCCGGACAACCTGGCCTACGTCATCTTCACCTCGGGCTCCACCGGCCGCCCCAAGGGCGTGGCCATCCCGCACCGCGCGGTCGTCGCCTTCCTGCGGTGGCAGCAGCGGCAGTTCCGGATCACCGAGGACGACGCGGTGCTGTTCAAGACCAGCACCACCTTCGACGCGTCGGTGTGGGAGATCTTCTGGCCCCTGCAGACCGGGGCGCGGCTGGTCATCACCGCTCCGGACGGTCACCTGGACCCCGCCTACCTGGTCCGCGTCATTCGCGAATCACGGGTCACCACCGCATTTTTCGTGCCGTCGATGCTGGCCGCGCTGGTGGGCGAGGTCATGCGCAGCGGCGAGGACATGCCCGATTCCCTGCGCTATCTGCTCACCGGTGGCGAGACCGTCCCCGTCGGCACCGCCGCTGACTTCCGCAGCGTCAGCGGCGCGACCCTGTTCGACGTGTACGGTCCCACCGAGTCCACCGTGCTGGCCACCGCCCACGAGGTCACCGCGGCCGATGTCGACACCATTCCGATCGGCAGCCCCGGCGACGATGTCGAACTGCTGGTCCTCGACGCGGATCTGCGCCCGGTGCCGGTCGGTGTGGTCGGCGAGCTGTACATCGCCGGTACGCAGCTGGCCCGCGGCTATGTGGGCCGCTCGGGTCTGACCGCCGAACGGTTCGTGCCCAACCCCGAGGGCCCGTCCGGCGATCGCATGTACCGCACCGGTGATCTGGTGCGCTGGGTCTCCGGTGTGGACGGCGGCCCGGACGAGCTGGAATACGTGGGCCGCAGCGACTTCCAGGTGAAGATGCGCGGCCTGCGCATCGAGCTCGGCGAGGTGGAGTCCGCGCTGCGCCGCGCCGCCGCCGTCGCGCAGGCGGCCGTGCTCATGCACACTCGCCCGAACGGCGAGCAGGCACTGGTCGGTTATGTCGTCGCGGCCGACGGCGTCGAAATCGACAGTGCCGCGGTGCTTTCCACTGCGCGGGCGCACGTGCCCGAGTACATGGTGCCGTCGCAGCTGGTCGTCCTGCCCGAGATGCCGATGAACGTGAACGGCAAGCTGGACCGGCGCGCCCTGCCCGACCCGGTCTTCGCCGACACGGCCACCGCCTACCGTGCCCCGGCCACCCCCGCCGAGGAGGCGGTCGCGGCCATCTTCGCCGACCTGCTCGACCTCACGGTGGTCGGCGCGGACGACGACTTCTTCACCCTGGGCGGCAACTCACTGATCGCCACCCGCGCCATCGCCCGGATCCGGGAGTCGCTCGGCGTCACCGTGGACGTGCGCGACTTCTTCGAGCGCCCGACCGTGTCCGCGCTGGCGGCGCTGGGTGACGGCGCGGGCCCGGCGGCCCGGCCGCCGCTGACCGCCGGGCCGCGCCCGGACCACATTCCGCTCTCGCCCGCCCAGCAGCGCATGTGGTTCCTGAACCACTTCGCGCGCAGCGAATACGACCCGGCCGCCGATGATTTCGATCCGTCGGCGGTGGACAACATGCCGTTCGCGCTGCGCCTGCGCGGCGAGCTCGACACCGCGGCGCTGGCGGCCGCCTTCGCCGACGTCATCGAGCGCCACGAGTCGCTGCGCACCTACTACCCGGCCGCCGACCAGGGGCCCGCCCAGGTGGTGCTGCCCGCTGCCGCGGTGGACCTGACCCCGCGCGAGGTGCCCGAGGACCAGCTGGCCACGACCGTATTGGCCCTGGCCGCACAGGGATTCGACGTCACCGCCGAGGTGCCGCTGCGCGCCCGGCTGCTGCGCTCGGGTCCCGGCGACCACACGCTGGTGGTGGTGGCCCACCACATCGCCGCCGACGGCGCCTCCATCGGACCGCTGGTGCGCGACCTGGTGCTGGCGTACATGGCGCGGCAGGCGGGTCAGCGGCCTTCCTACCAGCCGCTGGCCGTGCAGTACGCCGACTACGCGCTGTGGCAACGGGCCTGGATGGGCGACGAATCCGATCCGGACTCGGTGGCTTCTCGCCAGATCGCCTTCTGGGCAAGCGAACTCGCGGATCTGCCCGCTCAGATCGACCTGCCCGCAGACCGCCCGCGTCCGGCCGTGTCCACCTTCCGCGGCACCTCTTTCGAGACCGTGCTGGACGCCGACCTGCGCGCCGTGGTCGACCGGGTGGCCGCCGCCCACCGCGCCACCCCGTTCATGGTGCTGCACGCGGCACTGGCCGCAGTGCTGGCCCGGCTCTCGGGCACCGGCGACATCGCCATCGGCACCCCGGTCGCCGGGCGCGGCGACCAGGCCCTCGACGACCTGGTCGGCATGTTCGTCAACACCCTGGTGCTGCGCGCCGAGGTGCGCGGCGCCGACTCCTTCGCCGACCTGATCGCCCATGTGCGCGACCGGGATCTGCGCGCCTTCGCCCACCGCGACGTGCCCTTCGAGCGCCTGGTGGAGGTGCTCAATCCGGCCCGCGCCCGCAACCGCCACCCGCTGTTCCAGGTCGCGCTGTTCATGCAGAACCTCGGCGACCTCACCGCCGCGCTGCCGGGACTGACCGCCGAGGAACTGGACTTCGATCCGGGCATCGCCAAGTTCGACCTGCAGCTGACCGTCGTCTCCGACGGCGACCGCTACCGGGTCCAGTACACCTACGCCACCGACCTTTTCGACGATCACACGGTGCGCGAGTTCGCCGCCAAGTTCACCCGGCTGCTGAGCGCCGCCACCGCCGACGCCGCGGTGCCCGTGGGCGATATCGAACTGCTGGACGCCGGCGAGCGCGACTACGTCACCTCCAGCTGGAACGCCACCGGCTCCCGCGTCCCGGATCAGTTCCTGCACCAGGGTTTCGACGCGCAGGTGGCGCGCACCCCGCACGCCCGCGCCCTGGTCTTCGAGGACACCGAACTCACCTACGCCGAGTTCTCCGAGCGCGCGAACCGGTTGGCGCGCTACCTCATCGCCGCCGGGGTCGGCCCGGAATCGCTGGTGGTGCTGGCCATGGCCCGCTCGGTGGAACTGGCGGTCGCCATGTACGCCGTGCTGCGCGCCGGCGGCGCGTACGTGCCGGTGGACCCGTCCCACCCGGCCGAACGCATCGGCCACATCCTCACCACCGCCGGCCCGCACGCCGTGCTCACCACCCGCCGCGACGGCTTCACCCTGCCCGAAACCCTCGACGTGCCACTGCATCACCTCGACGAGCTGGAGCTGGCGGAGTACTCCGCGGCCAAGATCGGCGACCGCGAGCGGCGCGCAGTCCTGCACCCGGACCACCCGGCCTACGTCCTTTTCACCTCCGGCTCCACCGGCAAGCCCAAGGGCGTCGCGGTCACCCACCGCGCCATCGCCAACCAGCTGGCCTGGATGCAGGCGGAGTACGGCGTGCGCGGCCAGGACGTGTACCTGCAGAAGACCGCCACCACCTTCGACGTCTCACTGTGGGGCTACTTCCTGCCGCTGCGCGCGGGCGCGACCCTGGTGGTCGCCACCCCCGACGGCCACCGCGATCCCCGCTACATCGCCGAAACCATTGCCCGCCACGGGGTCACGCTCACCGACTTCGTGCCCTCCATGCTCGCGGTGTTCGCCGCGCACGCCGAGGCGGGCGAACTCGATTCGCTGCGTGAGGTCTTCGTCATCGGCGAGGCGCTGCCGCCGGAGACCGTCACCGCCTTCTGGGCCGTCAGCGACGCCGGGGTGCACAACCTCTACGGCCCGACCGAGGCCGCGGTGTCCATCACCTTTCGCGAGGCGCACAGCTCCGACACCCTCACCGTGCCGATCGGTGAGCCGGAGTGGAATTCCCAGGTGTTCGTGCTGGATTCGCGCCTGCACCCGGTGGCCATCGGGGTGCCGGGCGAACTCTATCTGGCCGGTGTGCAGCTGGCCCGCGGCTACCACGGCCGGGTCGACTTGACCTCGGATCGCTTCGTGGCCAACCCCTTCGGCGGGGTGGGTCCGGGGGGCGCGAGCGGAGCGCGTATGTACCGCACCGGCGATCTGGTGAAGTGGACCGAGGACGGCGAGCTGGTCTACCTCGAACGTCTCGACTTCCAGATCAAGTTTCGCGGCCAGCGCATCGAACTGGCCGAGATCGAGAGCGCCCTGCTGCTGGCGCCAGAGGTGGCGCAGGCCGCGGTGCGGCTCGTCACCGCCGACTCCGGCGACTACCTGGCGGGCTACGTGGTCGCGGCCCCCGGCATCGACCTGGACCCGGAGACCCTGCGGGACGGGCTGATCCGGGTGCTGCCGCCGTACATGGTGCCGACCGCCCTGATGGCGCTGCCCGAACTGCCGCTCAACTCCAGCGGCAAGCTGGACCGCAAGGCACTGCCCGTTCCGGAGCTGCGCGCCAAGAGCTTCCGCGCGCCCGTCGACGCCGCCCAGCGCCTGGTAGCGGCCGTGTTCTCCGAGGTGCTGACAGTCGAGCGGGTCGGCCTGGACGACGACTTCTTCGCCCTCGGCGGCAGCTCGCTCGACGCCGCCCGGGTGACCTCCCGCATCGGCGCCGAGCTCGGCGCCCGGGTGCCGGTGCGCCTGCTCTTCGAGGCCTCCACCGTCGAGGGCATGGCGGCCGCGCTGGTCGCCGCCAACCCCGACGCCGCCCGGCCGGTGCTGGCCGCGCGCCCGCGCCCCGACCGCATTCCGCTCTCGCCCGCCCAGCAGCGCCTGTGGTTCCTCAACAGGATCGAGACCGAGGACGGCGAGCACAGCGTCTACAACCTGCCGATCGTCCTGCGCCTGCGCGGTGCGCTGAACATCGCGGCGCTGGAACAGGCGACGCTGGACGTGCTGGCCCGCCACGAGTCCCTCCGCACCACCTACCCGGACTCGGAATCCGGCCCCTACCAGCACATTCTGGATGTGGCGGACATCGGGCTGAGCCTGAGCCCGGTGCCGGTCGCCGCCTCGGAGATCACCGGCGCGCTCGCCGCCTTCGCCTCGGCCGGATTCGACGTGACCGGCGAACTCCCCTCGCGCATCGGGCTTTTCGTGCTCGACGAGGAGACCGAGGACCGGTCCCCGGAATACGTCCTGGCCGTCGTCGTGCACCATATCGCCGCCGACGCCCTCTCGCTGGCGCCGCTGATCACCGATCTCATGCGCGCCTACACCGCCCGCCTCGCCGACACCGGACCCGGCTGGGAGCCGCTGGCGGTGCAGTACGCGGACTACAGCCTCTGGCAGCACGAATTGCTCGGCGACGACCGGGAACCGGGCTCGGTGGCACACCAGCAGCTCGAGTTCTGGCGCGCGACCCTGGCGGGCCTGCCCCCGCAGCTGGCGCTGCCGACCGACCGCGCCCGTCCCGCGACGCCCGCCAATACCGGTGCGTCCGTGTCGTTCTCGGTGGACGAGACCGTCGCCGCCGACCTGCGGGAGCTGGCCCGGGCCCACGGCGTGACCATGTTCATGGTCGTGCACGCCGCCTTCGCGGCCCTGCTGGCGCGCAGCAGCGGCACCGCCGACGTGGCCGTGGCCTCGCCGATCGGCGGCCGCGGCGAACGCGAACTCGACGCCCTCATCGGCATGTTCGTCAATACCCTGGTGCTGCGCACCCAGGTCGAGCCCGATCTGTCCTTCACCGACCTGCTGGGCCGGGTGCGCGCCGCCGACCTGGCCGCCTTCGCCCACGCCGACCTGCCCTTCGAGCGCATCGTCGACGCCCTGGCCGTGGACCGCACCACCGGCGCCCCGCCGCTGGCCCAGGTGATGCTGACCTTCACCGACGCGGCCCGCATGGGCGGCGCGCAGGCCTTCGCCCTGCCCGGCCTGACCGTGGCCCCGGTCGAGATCGACGACCCCACCGTCAAATTCGACCTGCACCTGGTGGTCGGCGAGCTGGGGGAGCGCGCCGGGCTGACCGGCAACCTGCGCTACGCGACCGAGCTCTTCGACGCCGCCACCGCTGCCGCGCTCGCCGCGCGCCTGGGCCGGGTGCTGGCGGCCGTGGCCGCCGACGCGACCGTGCGGGTCGGGGACATCGACCTGCTCGACGCCGCCGAGCGGACCCGGATTCTGCACGAATGGAACGACACCGCCGCCGCGCTCGACCTGCCCGAGGGCGATGCCGCGACGCTGGTGTCGCTGTTCGAGACCCAGGTGGCGCGGACTCCCGACGCGACCGCTCTCGCCTTCGAGGGGTCGAGCCTGACGTACAGCGAGTTCGCCGTGCGGGTACGGCAGCTGGCGCGCTGGCTGATCGGTGAGGGCGTCGGCCCGGATTCCTTCGTGGCCCTGGGCATGCGGCGCTCCCTCGACCTGCTGGTCGGCATGTACGCGGTGGCCGCCGCCGGCGCCGCGTATGTGCCGTTGGACCCGGACCACCCGGCCGAGCGCATCGAATACATCCTCGACACCGCCGATCCGGTCACCGTGCTGACCTCGGGCGAGGACCTGGCGATGGATGTCGCGCAGGTGCGGATCGATCTGCTGGATCTGACCGGGTTCTCCGACGAGCCGATCACCGACGCGGATCGCGCTGCGCCGCTGCGGGCTTCGAACAATGCCTACGTCATCTTCACGTCCGGCTCGACCGGTCGCCCGAAGGGCGTGGCGGTGCCGCACTCGGCCATCGTCAACCGCCTGGTCTGGATGCAGGCCGAGTACGGCCTGACCGCCGACGACGTGGTGCTGCAGAAGACCCCGGCCACCTTCGACGTGTCGGTGTGGGAGTTCTTCTGGCCGTTGCTGATCGGCGCCACGCTGGTGGTGGCGCGGCCGGAGGCGCATCGCGACCCGGCTCAGCTCGCGGAACTCATTGCCCGCGAAGCCGTCACGGTCACCCACTTCGTGCCCTCCATGCTCGCCGTCTTCGTCGCCGAACTCGAGACTGCGCTTCGCGTCGGCGAAACGTCGGTGGTTCGCGGCCGTCTCGATTCTGGACTGACGGAGCGGGGGAGCGAAGCGGAGGAGCGGAGGAGCGAAGAATCGAGACCTCAGGGCCGCGAACCCGCCGGAGCGGAGCGGAGGCAAATCCTACACAGCCTGCGCATGGTGTTCGCCTCCGGTGAGGCCCTGGCGCCGAAGTCCGCGCATCGACTGCGTGAGCTGACCGGTGCCGAGCTGCACAACCTCTACGGCCCGACCGAGGCCGCCGTCGACGTCACCTACCACCAGGTCGCCGACGTCGACGTGGACTCGGTGCCGATCGGCCGCCCGGTGTTCAACACCCAGGTGTACGTGCTGGATTCGCGGCTGCGGCCGGTGCCGGCGGGTATCGCCGGTGAGCTCTACCTCGCGGGCGATCAGCTCGCCACCGGCTACGTGGCACGCCCGCGCCTCACCTCGGATCGCTTCGTGGCCAACCCCTTCGGTGTCTCCGAACGCATGTACCGCACCGGCGACCTGGTGAAGTGGCTCGACAGCGGCGAACTGGAATACCTGGGCCGCACCGACTTCCAGGTGAAGTTGCGCGGTCTGCGCATCGAGCTCGGCGAGATCGAATCCGCCCTGGTCGAATCGGCGTCGATCGCCCAGGCGGCGGTCGTGGTGCGCGGTTCCGGCCGCGCCGGCGCCGAGCCGCAGCTGGTCGCCTACCTGGTGCCCGCCCCCGGCGCGGAGATCTCGCCATTAGAGCTGAAATCAGCTCTCGCGCAGCGCCTTCCGGCCTACATGGTGCCCGCCGTCTATGTGCCGCTGGACGCCCTCCCGCTCAATGCCTCCGGCAAGCTCGACCGCGCCGCCCTGCCCGCGCCGGCGGCCGCCGCCTCCGCCTTCCGCGCCCCCACCGGCCCCGAGGAGCGGATCGTCGCGGAGGTCTTCGCCGCCCTGCTCGGGGTCGAGCGGGCGGGCGCCGACGACGACTTCTTCGCCCTGGGCGGCAACTCGCTCATCGCCACCCAGCTGGTGGCGCGCCTGGGTAAGGCCGCGGGCGTGCGGATTCCATTGCGCGCGGTCTTCGAGGACGCCACGGTCGCCGGGCTGGCGGCCCGGATCTCCGCGGCCGACGCCGAAACCGTGGTCGAGCTGCCGCCGGTCTCGGTGCAGCAGCGCGGCGACCGCATCCCGCTGTCCATCGCGCAGCAGCGCATGTGGTTCCTCAACCGCTTCGACATCCGCGACGGCTACACCATTCCGTTCGCGCTGCGGCTCACCGGCTCCCTGAACCTCGAGGCCCTGCAGGCCGCGGTGGCCGATGTGGTGGACCGGCACGAGACCCTGCGCACCATCTATCCCGAGCACGACGGCGAGGCCAGCCAGCTCGTCCTGCCCGCCGGCACCCGCCTGATCGATCTGGTGCCCGAGCCGGTCTCGGCCGACGCGCTGCCCGGCCTGGTGGAAGCGGTGGCGCGCACCGCCTTCGACGTGACCGCCGAGGTGCCCTTCCGCATCCGCCTGCTCGAGCTCACCGACGAACCCGGCGCCTACCTGCTGGTCATGGTGGTGCACCACATCGCCGCCGACGGCTGGTCCTTCGGCCCGCTCACCCGCGACATCGCCAGCGCCTATGTGGCCCGCTGCGCGGGGGAGATCCCCAATCTCGCGCCCCTGCCGGTGCAGTACGCCGATTTCGCGCTGTGGCAGCGCGCCGCCCTGGGCAGCCCCGACGATGCCGACTCGGTCCTGGCGCGCCAGCTTTCGCACTGGACCCGGCGCCTGCACGGGGTACCCGACGTGCTGGCCCTGCCCACCGACCGCCCCCGCCCGGCGGTCGCCAGCGGCCGCGGCGCGGGCTTCGGCGGCCGCTTCGATGCCGAATTGCACGCGGCCGTCCTGGATTTCGCGGCCACCCGCCGGGTGACGCCGTTCATGGTGCTGCACACCGCGCTGGCGGTCACGCTGGCCCGGCTCTCCGGCACCGGGGACATCGTCATCGGCACCCCGGTGGCCGGACGCGGTGACGAGGCTCTCGACGACCTGGTCGGCATGTTCGTCAACACCCTGGTACTGCGCACCGAGGTGCGCCCGGACGCGTCGCTGTCCGAGCTGCTCACCCAGGTCCGCGACACCGACCTGACCGCCTTCGAACACGCCGTGGTGCCCTTCGAAATGCTGGTCGACGCGGTGAATCCAGTGCGCTCCCAGGCGCATTCGCCGCTGTGCCAGGTCACGCTGACCCTGCAGAACCACATCCGGCCCAGCATCCGGCTCAACCGCCTGGCCATCGAGGCGCTCACCGTCGACGCCACCGCCGCCCAGTTCGACCTGGACTGGACCATGGCCGAGACCGCCGACGCCGAGGGCGCGCCCGCCGGCATCGAGGTCTACATCACCTACGCCACCGACCTGTTCGACGCCGCGACCATCGGCGCGTTCCAGGACACCTACGAGCGCGTGCTGCGCGCCCTGCTCGCCGACCCGCGCACCACCGCCGGGGACGTGGAGATCATGGCGCGCGCCGAACGCGGTGTGCTGCTGGTGGATCGCAATGCCACCACCCGGGTGCTGCCCGCCGAGACCCTGGCCGAGCTGCTGGACGCCCGCGCCGCGCAGGACCCCGACGCGGACGCGCTCGTCTTCGAGGGCGATCGGATCGCCTACGCCGACCTGGCGCGTCGCGTGAATCGCCTGGGCCGCCTGCTGATCTCGGAGGGTGTCGGTCCGGACGCCATCGTCGGCGTCACCGCGCAGCGCTCGATCGACATGGTGGTGGCGCTGTACGCCGTCGTGGCCGCCGGCGCCGCCTACGTGCCGGTCGATCCGTCGCATCCGGCCGACCGCATCGCGCACGTCCTCGGCACCTCGGCCGCCACCCTGGTGCTCACCGTCGGCGGCGCGGAACTGCCGGCACTCGACGGCGTGCGCGTGCTCGACGTCGCGGGGCTGACGGAATCCGGTGCCCTGGAGGATCTTTCGGACCAGCGGATCACCGATGCCGACCGACGGGGCGCGCTGCGGCCGGACAATCTCGCCTACGTCCTCTACACCTCCGGCTCCACCGGCCTGCCCAAGGGCGTGGCGACCAGCCACCGTGCCATCATGAACCAGCTGCGCTGGCTCGAGGACCGCTACGGCGTCACCCGCGCCGACCGCATCATGCAGCGCGCCCCGCTGGCCTTCGACGTCTCGGTGTGGGAGTGCTTCCTGCCCGCCATGGTCGGTGCGCCCCTGGTGATTCCGCGTCCCGGCGGGCACCAGGACCTCGACTACCTGGCCGGGCTCATGCGCGAGTTCGGCGTCACCATCGCCGAACACGTGCCGTCGGTGCTGGCGGCCCTGGTCGCCGAGGGCCACGGCGACGCGCTGCGCTCGTTCCGGCACCTGCACACCGGTGGCGAGGCGCTGCCCGTCGAACTGCTCGGCCGGCTGCGCGAGCTGGTGAGCGGCTCGGTGCACAACGCCTACGGCCCGACCGAGGCCGCGATCTCGACCATCTACCACGAATTCTCCGACGCCGACCCGGATTTCGAGGTCGCCATCGGCCGCCCGAACTGGAACACCCGCGCCTACGTACTCGACGCCCGCCTGCGCCCGGTGCCCACCGGCGTCATCGGTGAGCTCTATCTGGCCGGTGCGCAGCTGGCCCGCGGCTACCAGGGGCGGGGCGGGCTCACCGCCGACCGGTTCGTGGCCGACCCGTTCGGCGTGCCCGGCGCGCGCATGTACCGCACCGGCGATCTGGTGCGCTGGAACCGCACCGGCGACCTGGTGTACGTGGGCCGCAACGACTTCCAGGTGAAGCTGCGCGGCCAGCGCATCGAACTGGGGGAGATCGAGGCGGCCCTGCTGTCCGCGCCCGGCGTCGCGCACGCGGTCGTGCTGCTGGCCCGCGACACCGCCGGGACCGACTGCCTGGTCGGCTACGTGTCCGGCACCGGGCTCGACGCCGAGACCGTGCTCGAGCACGCCCGCACCCAGCTGCCCTCCTACATGCTGCCCGCCCACCTGGTGGTGCTGGCGGAGATGCCGCTCACCAGTGTCGGCAAGCTGGACCGGAATGCCCTGCCCCCGGTCGAATTCACCGCCGCGACCGTCGCCTACCGCGCGCCGGCACCGGGCACCGAGGCCACGCTGGCCGCCCTGATCGGCGATCTGCTCGGCGGCGTCACCATCGGCGCCGACGACGACTTCTTCGCGCGCGGCGGCAACTCCCTGCTGGCCATGCGCCTGGTGGCGCGCGCCAATGCCGCCCTGGGCGCGGAGCTGAGCGTGCGTCAGCTGTTCGAGGCGCCGACCGTGGCCGAGCTGGCGGCCCGCATTCGCGGTGGCGGGCAGCGCCTGCCGCTGCGGCGGACGCCGCGACCGGAGCGAATCCCGCTGTCGCTGGCCCAGACCCGGATGTGGCTGCTCAACCGCCTGGACCCGGAATCCGCGGCCTACAACGTGCCCGCGGCCGTCCGTGTCACCGGCGAGATCGACACCGGCGTGCTGAGTGCCGCCTTCGCCGACGTGATCGGTCGCCACGAGACGCTGCGCACCATCTACCCGGCCGACGCGGACGGGGTCGGTTACCAGTTGGTCCTGCCCGTCGACAGCGCGCTCCCAACCCTGGAGATGCGAACCGGCGCCGACGCGGCCGACCTCACCTGGATCGAGAGCTTCGTGGCGCGCGGCTTCGACGTCACCACCACGGTGCCGGTGCGCGCCGCGCTCATTCGCGAATCCGAGCACAGCCACGTGCTGGTGGTGGTGCTGCACCACATCGCCGGCGATGGCAAGTCGCAGGATCCGCTGCTGCGCGACACCATCACCGCCTACCTGTCCCGCGCCGCGGGCCAGGCTCCGGTGTGGATGGAACTGCCGGTGCAGTACGCCGATTACGCGCTCTGGCAGCGGGCCGCCCTGGAACAGTCCGGCCCGCGTGAGCTGGCGTACTGGACCGAGGCGCTGGCCGATCTGCCCGAGGAGCTGCCGCTGCCGACCGACCGGCCCCGGCCGGCCGTGGCCTCCGGGCGCGGCGCCCGGGTGCAGGCGCGGCTGGACGGCGGCCTGGCCGCCGCGATCAGGCGAATCGCGGAGGCGCACAACGTCACCCCGTTCATGGTGTGGCACGCCGCGCTCGCGGTGCTGCTGGCCCGGATGTCGGGATCCGCCGACATCACCATCGGCACCCCGCTCGAGGGCCGCGGCAATGCCGCCCTCGACGACCTGGTCGGCATGTTCGTCAACACCCTGGCGCTACGTACCCGCCCGGAACCCGGCCTCGGGTTCGATGCGCTGCTGGACCAGACCCGCGAGGTCGATCTGGCCGCCTTCGACCATGCGACGGTGCCGTTCGACCAGGTGGTCGAGGCCCTCGGTGTGCCCCGCACGCAGGCCCGCAACCCGCTGTTCACCGTGGTCCTGAGCTACATGAACCTGGGCGCGCAGACCTACGCGGTGCCCGGCCTGGTGCTGGAGCCGGTCGACTTCGAACACCGGGTGGCCCGGTTCGATCTGCAGTTCACCGTCTCCGACGAACCCGATGTCGACGGCCACCTGGCCATCGAATTGAACTACGCCACCGACCTTTTCGACGAGGCCACCGCGGCCGGTCTGCTGCGCCGCCTGGGCCGCGTGCTCGGCGCGATCGCGGTCGACGCCTCCGTCCCGGTCGGCGAGATCGACCTGATGTCCCCGTCGGAACGCGCGGGACTGCTGGATCGGTCCGTCACCCAGCCGGTTGCGCCGCGCTCGCTCGGTGACTACTTCGCCGAGGCCGCCGCGACCTACCCGGACAACATCGCCGCGCGGTACCGGGACCGGGAGCTCACCTACCGCGAGCTGGACGCCGAGTCCTCACGCCTGGCTCGGGTGCTCATCGACCGCGGCATCGGCGCGGAAGACTATGTCGCCCTCGCCATTCCGCGCTCGGACACCACCCTGCTGGCGGTGTGGGCGGTCGCCAAGACCGGTGCCGCCTTTGTTCCGGTCGACCCGAACTACCCGGCCGACCGCATCGAGCACATGCTGACCGACTCGGGCGCGACCTTCGGGTTGACCGTCGCCGCGAGCCGAGACCGGCTGCCCGGCGCGGCCGAGTGGCTGGTCATCGACGACGCCGAATTCGTCACGGCAACAAGGGAACTCGACACGACCCCGATCGCGCCGGGCGAACTGCGTCGACCGGCGCGAGTTTCCAACCCGGCCTGGATGGTCTACACCTCCGGTTCCACGGGCCTGCCCAAGGGCGTCGTCGCGACCCACGGCGGTGTGGCGGGCGTCGCGAGCTCGCAGCGGGAGCGGTACCGGCTCGCCGCCGACGCCCGCGTCCTGCAGGTGTCCTCGCCGAGTTTCGACGCCTACCAGCTGGAGATCCTCATGGCCACGCCGGTCGGCGCGCGCCTGGTGATCGCCCCCGCCGAGGTGTACGGCGGCACGGAGCTCACCGACCTGATGGCCGCCGAGGGCGTCACCCACGCTTTCATCACGCCGTCCGTACTACAGACGCTGGATCCGGCGCGGCTGCCGGGCCTCCGCGAATTGGCCATCGGCGGTGAGGCTTTCGGCCCGGAGATGGTGACCCGCTGGTCCACCGGCACCCGTGCCGTACACAACGCCTACGGTCCGACCGAGACCACCATCACCTCCAATATCGGCGCGCCGATGCTGCCGGGCGAGCCGGTGGAACTGGGTGCCCTTACCGCAGGCATGGCGGCGGTCGTGCTCGACTCCCGGCTGCGGCCGGTCCCGGTCGGCGTGACCGGTGAGCTGTACCTGAACGGCCCGGGCGTGGCGCGCGGATACCATGCGCGGCCGGGACTCTCGGCCGAACGCTTCGTGGCCGACCCGTACGGCGCGCCGGGCGAGCGGCTCTATCGCACCGGTGACCTGGTGCGCTGGACGGCCCGGGCGGACGGCCGGCGTGGGCTCGAATACGTCGGCCGCGCCGACCATCAGGTGAAGGTGCGCGGCCTGCGCATCGAGCTCGGCGAGATCGACGCGGCCCTGACCGCCCACGAGACGGTCGAATTCGCCGTCACCCTCGGCCACACCGACGCCGCGGGCGCGGCCGCGCTGGTGTCGTACGTGGTGGCCGCGCCCGGTCACGCCATCGACGTGGACGAGTTGGTCGCCCACGCGGGCCGCTCGCTGGCCGCGTACATGGTGCCCGCATCGATCATGGTGCTCGACGCCGTCCCGCTCACCCCGGTCGGCAAGCTGGATCGTAAGGCCCTGCCGGAGCCCGTCTTCCGCACCGTCGAATTCCGGGCCCCGCGCACCGACGCCGAGCGCACCGTCGCCGGGGTGGTCGCCGCCGTGCTCGGCACCGTGGACGCGGAGCGGGTCGGCCTCGCCGACGACTTCTTCGCGCTCGGCGGAAACTCGCTCACCGCGACGCAGCTGGCCGCGCGCCTGAGCGCCGCGTTCGGCGTGCCGGTGCCGGTCCGGGCGGTGTTCGAGCATTCGACCGTGGAGGCGCTGGCCGCCGCGGTGCTCGCGATCGACTCGGACGCCCCGGCCCGCCCGCCGCTACTGCCCCGGACGGTGACCGGCCCGGTCCCGGTTTCCCTTGCGCAGCAGCGCATGTGGTTCCTGAACCGCCTGGATCCGGACTCCACCGCCTACAACATCCCGCTCCCCATCCGCCTGACCGGGCCGCTGGACGCGGCGGCGCTGGCGGCCGCGATCGCCGACGTGGTGGTCCGGCACGAGGTGCTGCGCACCGTCTACCCGGAAACCGAGTCGGGTCCGGTGCAGGTGGTGCTGCCCGCCACCGCGGCCACGGATCTGCCTGCGCTGGAGCCGATTCCGGTGACCGAGGAAACGGTCATGGCGGCCGTCCTCGAGGTGATCGGCCAGGGCTTCGACGTCACCGCGGCCGTGCCGCTGCGGGCGGCGCTGTTCCAGCTGGCCCCCGAGGACCACGTCTTCGTGGTCGTCATGCACCACATCGCGGGCGACGGCAGCTCGCTGGTGCCGCTGGCTCGCGATGTGATGACGGCCTACGCGGCGCGCAAGTCGGGCGTTGCTCCGGCATGGACGCCGCTGCCGGTCCAGTACGCGGATTACGCGGTCTGGCAACGCGAACTGCTCGGCTCCGAGGACGATCCCGCCTCGCTGGTCTCGCGGCAGCTGAGCTTCTGGACCGAGACCCTGGCCGGACTGCCCCCGCTGCTCACCCTGCCCGCCGACCGCCCGCGGCCGGTGGTGCTGGACACCGACGGTCGCCGCGTCGATTTCGCCATCGACGCCGAGACCCACACGGCCCTGGCCGAATTGGGCCGATCCAGCGGTGCGACCCTGTTCATGACCGTGCACGCGGCCTTCGCGGCCCTGCTGTCCCGGCTGACCGGCTCGACCGATGTCGCGGTCGGCACCCCGGTCGCCGGGCGCGGTGACGCGGCGCTGGACGATCTGGTCGGCATGTTCGTCAATACCCTGGTGCTGCGCACCGAGGTCGCCCCGGCCGAGGGCTTCACCGACCTGCTGCGGCTGGTCCGGGCCCGCGACGTCGCGGCCTTCGATCACGTGGACGTGCCCTTCGAGCGGCTGGTCGAGGTGCTCAACCCGGAGCGTTCGACCGCGCGTCACCCGCTGGTGCAGGTCGGCTTCTCCTTCCACAACCAGGACCGGGCGGCCTTCGATCTGGACGGGCTGCGGGTCGGCGCCATCGAATTCGATGCCGACGTCTCGCAGTTCGACCTGCACCTGGTGGTCATGGACCGCTACGACGCCGACGGCGCCCCGGCCGGGATGACCGCGACCATGACCTATGCGACCGCGCTGTTCGACGAGGTCACCGTAGCCGGATTCGCCGAGCGCCTGGAGCGGTTGCTGGCGGGCGTGATCGCCGATCCGCACGGTCCGATCGGCGACCTGGACATCCTGGGCGACAGGGAAAGCGAACGCCTGACGCGGTCCTGGAACGCGGCCGACAGCGGCTTCCCCGCGCGCGGGCTGCTCGACGAGTTCGACGCTCAGGTGCGACGCACTCCCTTCGCCCTCGCGGTCGTCGAGGGCGGGCGGACGCTGAGTTACCGCGACTTCGCCGAGCAGGTCGACCGGCTGGCCCGGGTGCTCATCGGCGCGGGCGTCGGCCCGGAAACGCTGGTGGCGCTGGCGCTTCCGCGCAGCATGGAACTGCTGATCGCCATGTACGCCGTGGTGCGGGCGGGCGGTGCCTATGTCCCACTGGATCCCGCGCACCCGATCGAGCGCACCGCGATGGTCCTCGTGACGGCCGCGCCGGCCGTGGTGCTCACCAGCTCCGCCCGGACCATGACGCTGCCGGACGACCTGCCGGACGCCACGATCGTGCTGGACGTCGCGATCGCCGGCGATCGGACCCTGCCGGGCGCCGCGATTCGCGACGAGGAGCGCCGTGCGCCGTCCTCGCCCGCCGATCCGGCCTACGTGATCTTCACGTCGGGTTCGACCGGCAAGCCCAAGGGCGTGGCCGTGCCGCACGCGGCGGTCGCGCACCAGCTGGACTGGATGCAGTCGGAATACGCCCTCGCCGAGGGAGATTCGGTGCTGTGGATGACCTCCGCGGCCTTCGACCTGTCGGTGTGGGAACTCTGGTGGGCGTTGCGCACCGGATCACGGATCGTCCTGGCTCCCGAAGGTGCACAACACGACCCGGAAGGACTGCTCGATCAGATCCGCCGGGAGTCCGTCACCACCCTGACCCTGGTGCCCTCGCTGCTGGCCATGCTGGCCGATGTCGCCGGCGCGGACGGTCTGCCGGCGTCACTGCGCCGCCTGCTGGTCATCGGCGAGGCGCTGCCCGCCGAGACGCTCCGGCGCGCCAGGTCGGCGACCGCCGCGCGCATCGACAACCTGTACGGCCCGACCGAGGCGGCGGTATCGGTCACCCGATTCCGCACCGACGCCGACCTGCGCCAGGCCGTGGTGCCGATCGGCACCCCGGAGGCGGGCAACCGGGTGTACGTGCTCGACGACCGGCTGCGACCGGTGCCGGTCGGTGTCCCCGGCGAGCTGTACCTGGGCGGCGCGCAGCTGGCCCGCGGCTACCACGACCGTCCGGATCTGACGGCGGAGCGGTTCGTGGCCGATCCGTTCGGCCCGGCCGGTTCGCGCCTCTACCGCACCGGCGACCTGGTGCGCTGGGTGCGGTCCGCCGATGCCGGCGTCCTGGAATTCGTGGAACGCCGCGATTTCCAGGTGAAGGTGCGCGGCTACCGCATCGAGCTGGCCGAGATCGAACACGCCCTGCGTGCGCAGCCCGGCGTGACCGACGCGGTCGTCGTGGTCGACGGCGCGGGCGACGCGGCACGGCTGGTCGGATACTTCAGCCTCGACGCCGACACCGAGCCCGCGCAGCTGCGTTCGCGGCTGGCCGGACTGCTGCCCAGCTACATGGTGCCCGAGGCGCTCCTGTGCCTGGACGCCGTGCCGCGCAACGCCAATGGCAAGGTCGATCGTGCCGCGCTGCCCGCGCCGGAGTTCGCCCCGCGCGAATACCG
Organism: Nocardia sp. NPDC046763; assembly: GCF_040645495.1. Taxonomy (NCBI): domain Bacteria; kingdom Bacillati; phylum Actinomycetota; class Actinomycetes; order Mycobacteriales; family Nocardiaceae; genus Nocardia; species Nocardia sp. NPDC046763. The sequence continues at coordinate 86,308 of NZ_JBEYYI010000025.1, forward strand.
CGCTCCCGCAACCGAAGTCGAGGCCGCCGTGTGTGCGGTGTTCGCGGAGGTCGTGGGCGTGGACCGGGTCGGCCTCGACGACAACTTCTTCGAGCTGGGCGGCAATTCCCTGCTCGCGGTCCGGCTGGCCACGCGGCTCGGTGAAGCGCTGGGCCAGCAGGTTCCCGTCGTCCTGGTCTTCGCCGCGCCGACGCCCGCCGAGATCGCGGGGCCGCTGAGCGCTCCGGGCGGCGTCGACACCGAGGCCGCGTTCGCTGTCCTGCTGCCGCTGCGGCCGTCCGGTACGGGCGCACCGCTGTTCTGCGTCCACCCGGTCGGCGGCATCTCCTGGTCGTTCGCCGGTCTGGCGCCCTACCTGGCGGAGGACCGCCCGATCTACGGTCTGCAGTCGCCGACCCTGGCCGCCGATGTGCCGCTGCCGGATTCGATCGAGGAGTGGGCGGCGCGCTACGTGCGCGAGATCCGCGCCGTGCAGCCCGAAGGGCCGTACCACCTGCTCGGCTGGTCGCTCGGCGGTGTGCTCGCCCACGCCATGGCGGTGCAGCTCCAGGACGAGGGGCAGGAGGTCGCGGTCCTGGCCATGCTGGACAGCTCGCTCGAGAGCGACGTCGATCCCGAGTCCGCCGTCCCGGTGGCGGAACTGCTCGGCGAGGTGCCGGGACTGGTCGACGCCGAATCGGAGGTCGGCGCGGACCGGATCGCACGGATCGTGGACAGCGCACTCGCGGCCTTCCCGCTCATCGGCGCCTACCGGCCCCGCCGCTTCAAGGGCGACCTGATGTATTTCCATGCGGCCCTGGACGATCCGAGCGGCAGCTGGGGCGTCTCCAGCTGGACCGACGCCATCGACGGCGTGCTGGAGAACCACGCTGTCCCGGCCACTCACTGGCGGATGACCTCGCCCGACGCGCTCACCCACATCGCCCGCGTACTGAACGCCCGCACTCCCCGGACTTAGGAAGGCAACCCGCATGAGCAATCCCTTCGATGACGAAAACGCGCAGTTCTACGTACTTGTCAACGAGGAGGCCCAGCATTCGCTGTGGCCGGTGTTCGCCGCCGTCCCCGGTGGCTGGACCGTCGCGCACGGTCCGGCCCGCCGGCAGAGCTGCCTGGACTATGTCGAAGCGCACTGGACCGATATGCGGCCGGCGTCGCTGATCCAGGCGATGGCGGCCGATCCCGAATAGCCCTGCGGCACAACAGTTCCGCATCCAAGACCCGGGGTCACATCGGCCCCGTGCGGCGGTCCCGAGAAGAAACCACAAATCGAGGGGGTCTGTCCGCGTCGTGAAAGAAAGGGAAACACCATGACCACCACTCCTCCCCCCACTGGTGGCGGAACCACCGTCGACATCGGCGCCCTGATGACCCAGGTGCTGCAGTTCCTCGGCGCCGGTTCCACCGCGAGCTACAACCCCAAGGGTCCGAAGGCCAAGCGCCGCAACGCGAAGTAATTCGCGCCGAACACCGAACACTCTGAAAGGATCTTCCATGCCTGTCTACACCGGCAGCGGTTTCACCGACCTCCTTCTGGCCTTCGCCCACCTGGTGACCTCGGGCTCGTCGACCTCGATCGTCCAGGGCTAGGAGGCGCCATGTTCAGCGGCAGCGCTGTGAACAATCTCTTCGAACTGTTGGCCAAGGCGCTGGGCACCGGTTCCTCGTACACCCTCCCGCCGCAGACCACGACTACGGTGTAGCGGTCGGCCAGGTGTGAAGGCCGCCAGGACTTTCCGGTCCTGGCGGCCCCGGGCCCGCGACGTCCGGCCATCGGCGCTCAGTCGACGGCCGGCCAGTCCCAGCCCAGTTGAAGAAACATGCCCAGCCGGTCGCTGACCGCGCGGATCTCGCTGATGCGCGAGTCGGTCAGGGTGAAGATCCAGATCTGCTCGACGTCGCAGGTGCGTCCGGTCGGCTCCGGCATCCGGGCATGCGCGCCCGTGTGACGGCCGATCACCCGTAGCCGCGCCACGATTCGATCGTCCTCACCGATCAACTCCTGCACCAGGATTCCGCTCTCCTGCTCGTCGGTCGCACTGAAGGCCGCGAGCTGCCGGCGGAAACCCTCGATGGCGGCGCCCGGTGCGTCCTCCTCCCCGAAGATCACCTTGTTGTGGTCGATCACCTGCGGGGACAGGTAGCGGACCCACTCGGTCCCACCCTCGAGGCCGTGGTTGAGCGCGTCGATGAACGCGGTGATGACGGTCTTGTTGTCGGCGACGGTGGTGGTGGTCATGCGGTTTCTCCCTTTCCGATGACTCTTACGTCGTAAGAGTTCGTTGCCGTGGACTATGATTCACTTACGACGTAAGAGTTGTCAACACCGGAAGGAAACCCGATGGCCGCCAAGCGCACCCGAGCCGAGCGAGCAGGCATTTCCCGCGAGCAGGTGCTCGACGCGGCACTCGCCTTCGCCGATCGGGACGGCCTGGCCGCGCTGTCCATGCGCAAGCTCGGGGCCGAGCTCGGCGTGGAAGCCATGACCCTGTACCACTACGTCCCGAACAAGGACGCCCTGCTCGACGGCATGGTCGAGCGCGTCATGTCCCAGGCCGACGCCGGATTCACCGACGGCCCTTGGCAGTCGGTCCTCGGCGACTACGCCCGTGCCCTGCGGACCGCGCTGCTCGCGCATCCCGGCGCGCTGCCGCTGATCGCGACCCGGCCCGCCGTGACCCCGAAGACCCTGCACACCGCCGAACGCGGCCTGAAACTGTTGGTGGAGGCGGGTTTCGACCTCGGCCCCGCCCTCGACGCCCTGAACGCGCTCACCCTGTTCGTGGTGGCCCATGCCAATTCCGAAGCCCGTACGGCCCCGGTCAACGAGGCGGGCGATCCCGGATCTGCCGACTATCTGAAAACCCTTGATCCGGAGGAATTCCCGCTGATCCTGCAGGCGGCACGCACCGGCGCGGGCACCGACGACCGCATCCGTTTCGAGTTCGCCGTGGCGGCCTTGGTCCATGGCTTCGCCGCCGCCGCGGGACTGCCGGCGAATCGCCAGGTGTGAGAGCGATACTCGGAATCGCCGCGCGTCAGCGTTGCAGCTGCTGCAGAACCCAGCCCGCGGTTTCGGCGCTGGACCGGATCAGCGAGTGGTCCACCGGCTCGGCACCCGGGAAGAGATCCTCGTACACCGCGTTCACCACACCCGGCTCGTCGAGGGTCGAGCAGGCGGGGGCGGGGGTGGCGAGCTGATCCTTGCGCGTCGCGATCACCGAGTAGATGACGCCCGGCTGGGTGACCGCGGTGTCGAACAGTGCGCGGTACGTCGGTGAGTCCGGCATCATCTGCATGGCGGTGGCCATATCCGGCGAACTCGCGGCAAGCAGCGACTGCAGCCACGGCGCCGAGGTCAGCAGCTGCACCGGGGTGATCGGCGGATTCCTCAGGCCGACAACGCCCGCCCCATCGCACCCGCGCGCCTCCGGTGTGATGAAGACCGCGTGGCTCACCGTCGGCGCTCCGCCGAGCAGCTTCAGGTAGTAGTTCGACACGATGGTCCCCGCCGAGTGCGCCACGATCTCGACCCGGTCGGCCCCGGTGGTCCGGCGCACCTTCGCGATGAAGTCCGCGACCTGCCGCGCCTCGCCGGGCATATCGCCGTTCCACCGCTTGTCGTTCACGATCCCGCCCTGGAACACCAGGGCGCAGTACCCGGCCCCGCGCAGCGCCCCGACCATGGTGTCCCATTGCGCGGCGGTCTGTTCCGGACTGCCGTCCCCGCCCGGCAGCACCACCACCGGATCCGGGTGTGCGACCGTCGGCGCGCAATCGATGGCCGGCTCGATGGTCTCCCCGGCCGGGAGCGCCCGGCTCCCGGATCCGGTATCCGGCGTGGCCTGCGCCGTTCCCATCGACAGCACGGCCGCTCCCGCGACGACAGCGATGGCGTTCATGATAATCCTCATGGACACAACGCCTTCCGGCCCGATTCGTGTAACCCGCCCGAAACCTGGTTAACCGGCAGTTTCGGGACTGTAGGCCCTTGGGGGCCGACGACGCCTTGGGTACTATTCTGCCGCAACCGATTCCAAGGAGACTACGTGTATCCGCAGCACACGCATCAGGGTGCTACCGCCAGCTCGAAGTCGCCGGTCGAGAACATGGGTCCGCGAATCCCGATCTACAGCCCGGAATTCGCCGCCGATCCCCACGGGTACTACCGTCGGATGCGCAGCGACTATGGAGCGCTGGTGCCGGTCGAGATCTGGCCGGGAGTACCCGCGACCCTGGTCGTCAAATACGCGACCGCGGTGCGTATTCTCAACGACTCCACTCATTTTCCGGCTGATCCGAGTGCCTGGCAGCGGTCCGTGCCTGCCGATATCCCGATCATGCCGATGATCGAGTACCGGCCCAACGCGATCCGCACCAGCGGCCCGGTGCACACTCGCTACCGCAAGGTGCTGAGCGACGCGTTGGCCGGGATCGACCTGAACTCGGTGCGATCCATGGTGGAGCGTACCGCGATCCCCGTGGTCAATACCTTCTGCGAGGATGGACGGGCCGACGTGCTGAGCCAGTACGTCCTCCCGCTGGTCTTCTCGGTCTTCTGCCAGGTACTCGGCTGTCCACCGGACATCGGTGAGCGGGTCGCGGCCGCCAGCGCCGCGATGTTCGACGGTGTGGATACGGCGAGCGTGAACGCGAGCATGGGCGAGGCATTGCTCGACCTCACGGCACTGAAACGGGCTCAGCCGGATGACGACGTCACCACCAGAATGGTCCAGCATCCCGCCGGGCTGTCCGACGAGGAGATGGTGCATCAGCTGGTCCTGCTGTTCGCGGCCGGTGTCGAACCGCCCCTGAACCTCATCGCCAACACCCTGCTGCTGATGATGACCGACAACCGCTTCACCAGTGCCGTACAAGGGATTCCGCTGCCGACGAGCACCGCCATCGGCGAGCGGCTCGCAACCGACCCGCCCATGGCGAACTACTGCATCACCTACCCGCGGCAGCCCACCCTGATCGAGAACGTGTGGCTGCCGGCCGACGAGCCGGTCATCATCAGCATGGCCGCCTGCAACACCGATCCGGAGTTGAACCCGGGCGAATCCCTCGGCAACGCATGGAACCTGGCGTTCAGCTCCGGCGATCACGCCTGCCCCGCGCACGCCCAGTCGTATGGGCGTCTGCTTGCACAGGAGGTCATCGATCAGCTCCTGGACTTCCTCCCCGAAATCCAATTGGCGGTCGCCGCAGACGATCTCGTGTGGCGGCCCGGTCCGTTCCACCGCGCGCTGACCGAGTTGCCGGTGGTGTTCCCGCCTTCCAGGCCATTTCCTGCTGTGTAGGTGTAGCTCCCGGCCCGTCGGACCCGCGGTGGCCGTCGGCGGTCTGTGATAGTTCACCGTGAGCCGCGACACGATTTGTGTAACAATACAATTCATGACACTGGCGGTCGAAGGTAGCTCTGCGGCAACGGTGTTGCCGCAGTTCGACGCGGCCGCAATGTCGGCTCATCAGCGTTTATGCGCTGCTGCCCAACCGGTACGAACACACCTACAACCCCGGCGACAGGACCAGATCGGGAGACCGTCGCCGCGGGAACCTCACGTGAAGGTGTGTGGTGCGACAAGCTTTTGACAGGTGATCGCCCGGCTCCTTCTTCCGGTCCCCGCGGTGTCCGCATGAGCGTGCGTCAACGGTGGCCCCCCGGTGCATCGAAGTTCGGCAGCGATCGTCTCGCATGCCCAGCGGTGGACGAATCGCCGCTGGGATCGTGAATGAGTAGGAGGCGGTTATGGATACGCACGGGCGCAAGGAAGGGACATCGCTGGCCGAGCTGCTTCGGCACGGTGACCTGGCATTCGACCAGCATCTGCAGAAGGTGCTCAGCAACCCGGACTACTTCGTCACGGAGCAGCAGAGCCAGGCGCAGCGCCGGCAGAACGCCTACGACCAGTTGCGGTATCTGGTCCAGGAGATCGGTAGCACCAGCGATGTCGCCACCCGTCTACCGCAGCTGTTCGCCGTGTTCGACTGGGCGGCAGTACTGGCGACGGACCTGATTCCGCTGATCTCGGGCCACTACAACCTGGCCTCGGGCAGCCTCGCCACCCTGACCGATTCCGATTCGGCCGCACCGTATCTGGAGGACCTCGACGACGCCTCCGCCATCGGCGTCATGCTGCTGACCGAGTACGGGTGCGGCTCCAACATCCAGTTCATGCAGACCCGCGCGACCTGGGACGGCGACGGGTTCGTGATCAACACCCCGAACCCGCGGGCGCGCAAGTTCATGCCCAGCGTCGGTATCCCGGTTTCCCGGGTCTGCGTCGTCGGCGCCCGCTACATCGACTCGGCGGGCGTCGATCAGGGCGTGCATCTGTTCACGGCGCGCCTGCGCGGCGCCGACGGAGAACCGGCGCCCGGCGTGACGATCACCCAGCTCGACCACCAGCCGCTGGTCATCATGGACAACTCGGTGATCAGCTTCGACAATCTCCGGGTCGAGCGCAGTGCCTGGCTCAGCAACGATCTGGCCACCATCGACGACGACGGCGTGCTGACCTGGCGCGACGAGTCCAGCCAGAAGCGGGCATTCGCCTCGGCGATCAGTCAGCTCACCGTGGGACGCTTGGCGCTCTCGTCCTGCCTGAACGCCTCCGCCCGCGCCGCGCTCTACATCGCGCTGCGCTACGCCTCCAAGCGGGTGGTGCCGCTGACACCGTTCGACAGTCCGCTCATGGCCGATATCCCGCACGTGCGCGAGACCCTGCTCACCGATCTGGCCGGCACCGTCGCCCGCACCATCTACGGGAACGCGATCAAGACATCGCTCGCGGGCAGCGATCTCACCAGTCGCGACACCGTCGTCTCGGTGATGCTGGCCAAGCACTACATCCAGCCGCACGCTCTGCAGACGGTGACCAACAGCCGCCTCAAGATGGCCGCCCAGGGCATGTTCAGCGCCAACCGGGTCGCCGACTATCTCGGTGTCTGTCACGCGGCCATCACCGGCGAGGGCGACTGCCACGTGCTCGGTTCCGTGGCCGGTCGCGTCCTGGCCAAGCACCTGGCCGGGAAGCCGGTCCCCGAAGTCCGCGTGCACGATGGCGCGGATGCCGGCGACCGGATGAGCCTGTTCAGCGCACGCACCCTGACGATCGTGGAGGAGGCGCAGCACTATCTGACGACGCCGGGACTCGAAGCCCGGCTGGCGATCATTCCGGAGGCGCTCGAGCTGGCCGAGGCATGCAGCGCCGAAGAGGCGCTGCAGCTGCTCCACCAGCATTCCGATCATCCCGAGATCATCGCCGTGCGTGACGTTTTCGCACTGAGCTACCTCGATCAGCACGCCACGTGGTACCTCACCCGCGGCCTGCTCGACATCGACGCGGTGAAGACGATCAAGCAGCAGCTCCGCCTGGCCATCGACAACCTGGCCGACAACCTACCGGCGCTGCTGGACGCTTTCGGCCTCGACGATGAAATTCTCGGCGCACCGGTCCTTTCCGACGATCTACCGGCCGCGTGGGTCTCCCGCATCAACGATCGACGCCGTCCCTGATCCTGCCCGGGCAGGTCCGGATAGGGCACCCGTCGGGGCGCCCTATCCGGTAGGGCTCGGTAGGTCCGGCGGTGTTCCACCGGATCGGGTTCGGCGGGTGCGCGCAGCCGCTGTTCGTAATCACGCAGCAGGGCCTCGAAATGCCAGGCATCCACCGATTCGGGCGCGAGTTTCACCGCGTATCCGGAGGATTCCGAGACCAGGAATCGGGAGGGTGCGCGGCGCGGGCGATCGGGTTCCGCCACGCGGCGCAGATTGTTGATGTGCACTTGCGGACCGACAGGCGGATTGCCTTCCCACAGATCGTCGATGAGCCGATCGGCGCTGGTAGCGCGGCTGTCCGCGGCGATCGGGCGGGCCTGCACGGGCAGCAATTATTCCACCGCGGCGCGGCCGCAAAGGGCGGAAACCGGTGAGTGAATTCGACTCGCGCATGCAGCTTCAACCATGGGCGAATGATTGGCAAATATATTTGCTCAGAAGAGAAGCCCTGATCACCACGAAAGAGTCCCGAAAGCGTGGCGGCGAATACTTTTCGGCATGACCCGCTACCCAGGGATTGCCAATGGTGACCGTAATGAGCAGGAGCGAGGACTACGAGGCCGTGTCGGCGGCGATCATGCGCGGAGCCCGGCCACCCCGAGTCACGCAATCGCTGACGGGTAGCTATGAGAGGAAGGCCATGAGCCGGAGTGACACGGTCGAACCGAGCACGATCGGCCTCTATTGGGACCGCGACGGCGACATCTGGCAGCGGGAGGACGCCGGCTGGCGGCTCATCCTGCAGAGCGGCATCGCCGTCGATCCGATCTCGCTGTGGGACTGGGACAAAGGGCACGTGTGCGATTACGCGCCGTTCACCCCGCTGAAAACCCTGTCCGACTAGCCCTCAGGACTCCGGCGTACCGGCTCCGAATAGGGTGACCTCCATCAGCCGGATCACCCTGGGCTGCGGGCAGATCGACGGATAATCGCCGAACTCCCGGCCCAGGTCCACCACCAGACCGAAGGCGGCCTGCACCAGGATGCGTGCCTCGCCCTCGGACAGTTCCGGGCGTACCGCCACCAGCAGCCGCACCCACTCGGCCACGATGAGCCGCTGCACATTGCGCAGCATGGTGCGCTCCTCGGCCGCGACGTGCCCGAATTCGGCGTAGTACACGAAGGTCAGCTCGCGCTCGGTGAACGAGCCCGCGACATACAGGTCCACCAGCTTGCTCATCGCCTCGGCCGGACTCGACGAGGACGCCACCGCCGGCCCGATCGCCCCCGAAACCCGATCCGCCGCCCGGCGGAACGCGGCGGCCAGCAGATCGCCCTTGCTGCGGTAGTAGCGGTACACCGCCGAGGCCGCCGACAGATCCGCTGCCGCGGCGATGTCCTCCACGCTCACGTTCGGATAGCCGCGCGCGTGGAAGAGTTCGACGGCCTTCTTGAGCAGCAGCTCGTGCTTGAAGCTCTGCGGAATCTCGACTGCCCGCGGCGCCTCGGTGACCGTGCCCTCGGGCGGCAGCTCGGTCGCGATGATGGCGTCGCAGGCCGAATGCAGCAGGGCCGTCAGCGATTTCGCGGGCAGCGTGGCGTGATGGTCCCCAATGCTGGAGATGACGCTGAATATCGACACCGCCCGCACCGCGCGGCTGTGCCCGTCCAGTTCGGGCCGCACATCCGCGATGAGCGCGCGCAGCGTGGTCAGCGCCGCGGTGAACTGCTCCTCGAGGGTCTGCCGGTCGGTGTCGTCGAGGTAGCGGCGCTCCCAGCGCACCAGGGTGACCGTGGCGCGATTGGCGATGGTCTCGGCGATCAACCGGTCCAGCACCCGGTCCAGCCGCTCGCGCGGGGACAGGCTCTCGGACTCGTCGGGCAGGGTGGCGGCCTCCACGGTCAGCCGCGCCAGCCGCAGCAACTCCTCGCGGAAGAGCGCGTATTTGCTCGGATAGTGGCGATACAGTGCGGCCGAGGAAATGCCGAGCCGCGCGGCGATGTCCTCCATGCTGACGCCGTGATAGCCGAGCGAACCGAAGGCGGCGGCCGAGGTAGCGGCGATCTGGGCGCGCCGGTTCTTCGGGCGGCGGCGGATCACGCGCTGCGGCTGCTCCTCGACGGTCATATTCGCAATGGTAGTCACCAGGCATTTCCGTCGACGTCGCGCCGCCGATCTCGTAGGCTGCCCACAGGATCCGCGTCCATCAGAACGGAGCCGGCATGCGCACGGTCGATGTCGAACGCACCATCGCGGCAGCACCGCCCGACGTCTTCGACTGGCTCACCGATGTCGCCAATTACCAACGGGTCCCGATGGTCCGCCGCGTCACCCTGGTGCGTCCCGGCGATACCGCGGGCAACGGCGCGGGCGCGGTGCGCCTGGTGGTGACCCCGCTGCTGCGCCTCACCGAGGAGATCGTGGAATACGATCCGCCCCACCTCATGCGCTACCGATTGCTGAATTCCGTTCCGCCCCTGCGGCATCAGGAGGGATCCATCACCTGCGCGCCGGTCGCGTCGGGCACCCGGGTGCGCTGGTCGTCCACCTTCGAGATCGCCGCGCCCGTGCTCGCGCCGCTGTGGACGCGGATCTTCCTGCCGGTGGTGCGCGGCGGCTTCGTCATGGTGCTGCGAACCGCGGAGCGCGAGTTGGGCGGGCGGTGACGCGGGTTACCATCTGGGGCCATGGCGGAGATCAAGGTGGAGCGCCTCAACTCAGTGGCGCTCGTAACGGTGCATGACCCCGACAAGCGGAATGCGTTGACGCTGGACCTATCCGCCGATCTCGCGGATGCGGTGGCGGACGCGGAGGCCGACGACTCGGTGCACGCGCTGGTGGTCACGGGCACGCCCCCGGCCTTCTGCGCGGGCGCGAACCTGACCGCCCTGGGTGAGGCGAAAGAGGAGGGCCTGCGGGCCATCTACGAGGGCTTCCTGGCCGTGGCGCGCTGCAAGCTGCCCACCGTGGCGGCGGTCGGCGGCGCGGCGGTCGGCGCCGGCCTGAACCTGGCCCTGGCCGCGGACCTGCGGTTCGCGAATCCCAAGGCGCGCTTCGATGCTCGCTTCCTGCGCCTGGGCATCCACCCGGGCGGCGGTATGACCTGGATGTTGCAGCGTGCGGTCGGCCCGCAGCAGGCGACGGCCATGACGCTGTTCGGCGAGGTGCTCGACGCGCAGGCGGCCGCGCAGGCCGGTCTGGTGCACCGCGTCGTCGACGGCGATCATGCCGCCCTGGTGGCCGCCGCCGTCGAATTCGCCTCCGCCACCGCGGAAGTCCCGCGCGAGCTGCTCATCACCACCAAGCGCACCATGCGCGCCACCCGCGCTCTGGCCGCCCACGCCGAGGCGGTGAACACCGAGGTGGTGCCGCAGCTGGCCTCCCTGGAATCCCCGGAGTTCGCGGCACGCCTGGCCGCGGCCCAGACCCGGATCACCGGTTCGAAACACTGAGAAACCCGGTGGCGCGGGCAGATTCGCACCCGCCCGCGCCGCTGTCCCCGACCGCGCTCGGGGAGATTCGGCCCGCCGCCGCGAGTGCCCCGCGCCGTTGCGTGGTCGCCCTGCGCCACATCTCCACGGCACCGGTGGAATTCGGCCCCCACGGCACCGGTGGAATGCGGCCCCCACGGCACCGGTGGAATTCGGCTCAGCGCCGATTTCGATCCGGTGCCGACCTCATTCCAGGGCGGCGAGCGCCATGCGCCGCAGCACCGGCCGTGCGCGGGTCGCGCTGGCCGGTGCGCTGTGCGGTGTGGAGTTGATCAGGCCGAAGGTCGCGTGCGCCTGTACGCGTGCGGCCTGCTCCGGTAGCTCCGGCCGCAGTTCACGCAGCACCGCCACCCAGACCTCCACGTACTGCCGCTGGGTGCGCCGCACCTGACGTCGTGCGGACTCCGGCAGGTTCTCCAGGTCGCGATCCTGGATCCGGATGAGTTCGGGCTCGCCAAGGGCGAAGTCGAGGTGGAAGTCCACCAGTCCGCTCAGCGCCTGCTGCGGCGATGCCGCCTGCTCGGCCACGGCCCGGCCGCCGTCGAGCAGCCGCTGACTGATGCCGACCAGCAGCTCGACCAGCAGCGCCTCCTTGTTGGGGAAGTGCCGATACACCGCGGGCCCGCTGATCCCGGCGGCCGCGCCCAGGTCGTCGAGCCGCATTCCCAGGAATCCGCGATCGGCGATGAGCCGCGCCCCCGCCTCCAGCAACTGCTGCCTACGCTGGGCTTTGAGCTGCTCACGACGGGTGAGCGTGACGGTTTCCGTGGTGTTCACCGTGGCTCCCTCTCGCCGGTGCTGGACAACTCAGTTAGTGAAGATTATCTTATTTTCCAGTTATTGGTGACTAACCGAGCGGCCGGATCGGCCGAACGGGGAGGCGGAGCGAATGACGCTGACCGAAGGCACGCGGACCGGGAACCGAGCCGCGCATCTGGCGCTGGTCGACGAGCTGCGGGAGCGGCTGGCCGTCAGCGCGCTGGGCGGACCGGAGCGGGCCCGGGAACGGCACCTGGCGCGCGGCAAGCTGCTGCCGCGCCAGCGGGTGGATCAGCTGCTGGACACCGGCAGCCCGTTCCTGGAGCTGTCGCCGCTGGCGGCCAACGGCATGTACGACGACGAGTCACCCGGCGCGGGCGTCATCGGCGGCATCGGCCGCGTCTCCGGACGCGAATGCGTGATCATCGCCAATGACGCGACGGTCAAGGGCGGCACCTACTACCCGATGACGGTCAAGAAGCACCTGCGCGCCCAGGAGGTGGCGCTGCAGAACAACCTGCCGTGCATCTACCTGGTCGACTCCGGCGGCGCCTACCTGCCGCGTCAGGACGAGGTGTTCCCCGATCGCGAGCACTTCGGCCGCATCTTCTACAACCAGGCGAACATGAGCGCCAAGGGGATCGCGCAGATCTCCGCGGTGCTCGGCTCCTGCACCGCCGGTGGCGCGTACGTGCCCGCCATGAGCGACGAGACCGTCATCGTGCGCAATCAGGGCACCATCTTCCTGGGCGGCCCGCCGCTGGTGAAGGCTGCCACCGGTGAGGTGGTCACCGCCGAGGAGCTGGGCGGCGGCGACCTGCACTCGCGCACCTCGGGTGTCACCGACCACCTGGCCGAGAGCGATCAGGACGCGCTGCGCATCGTGCGCAATATCGTGGCCACCCTCGGCCCGAAGACCCCGACCCCGTGGGATGTCGCGCCGACCGTGGATCCCATTGCGCCGCAGGACGAGCTGTACGACGTGGTCCCGGTGGACCTGCGCACCCCGTACGACGTCCGCGCGGTCATCACCCGCATGGTGGACGGCGGCGAATTCCAGGAGTTCAAGGCCGAATACGGCAAGACGCTGGTCACCGGCTTCGCCCGCATCCACGGCCACCCGGTCGGCATCGTCGCCAACAATGGCGTGCTGTTCAGCGAATCCGCCATGAAGGGCGCGCATTTCATCGAACTGTGCGACAAGCGCAAGATCCCGCTGCTGTTCCTGCAGAACATCACCGGCTTCATGGTCGGGCGCGACTACGAGGCGGGCGGCATCGCCAAGCACGGCGCCAAGATGGTGACCGCGGTGGCGTGCGCCCGCGTGCCCAAGCTGACCGTGGTCATCGGCGGCTCCTACGGCGCGGGCAACTACTCCATGTGCGGGCGCGCGTATTCGCCGCGCTTCCTGTGGATGTGGCCCAATGCCCGCATCTCGGTCATGGGCGGCGAGCAGGCGGCCTCCGTGCTGGCCACCGTGCGCGGTGACCAGTCCGAGGCGGACCTCGAGGCGTTCAAGGCCCCGATCCGGGAGCAGTACGAACACCAGGGCAACCCGTACTACTCCACGGCCCGCCTCTGGGACGATGGCGTCATCGACCCCGCCGACACCAGAACCGTTGTCGGCCTAGCCCTCTCGGTCTGCGCGCAGGCCCCGCTCGAGCCCGTCTCCTACGGCGTCTTCCGGATGTGATGACCATGATGAACAGAGCACAACCCGTCGCCTTCGACACCGTGCTGGTCGCCAATCGCGGCGAGATCGCGGTGCGGGTCATTCGTACCCTGCGCGCCATGGGAATTCGATCGGTCGCGGTGTACAGCGACGCCGACGCCGACGCCCGCCATGTGCGCGAGGCCGATACCGCGGTCCGCCTCGGCCCGGCCCCCGCGCGCGAGTCCTACCTGAGCATCGACAAGGTGGTCGCGGCCGCCGTGCGCACCGGCGCGCAGGCCGTGCACCCGGGATATGGCTTCCTGTCGGAGAATTCGGCCTTCGCGGCCGCGCTCGAGGCGGCGGGCATCGCCTTCCTGGGCCCGTCCGCCCGCGCTATCGAGGTGATGGGCGACAAGATCACCGCCAAGAACGCGGTGGCCGAATACGGCGTGCCGGTGGTGCCCGGCATCGCCAAGCCCGGCCTCACCGACGCCGAATTGATCCACGCCGCAACGGAGATCGGCTACCCGGTGCTGGTGAAGCCGTCCGCCGGTGGCGGCGGCAAGGGCATGCGCCGGGTCGATGATCCGGCCGACCTGCCCGCCGCCCTGGTCAGCGCCCGCCGCGAGGCCGGCGCGGCCTTCGGCGACGACACCCTGTTCCTGGAGCGCTTCGTCACCCGCCCCCGGCACATCGAGGTGCAGATCCTGGCCGATCAGTTCGGCCACGTGCTGCACCTGGGCGAGCGCGAGTGCAGCCTGCAGCGTCGCCACCAGAAGGTGATCGAGGAGGCGCCCTCGCCGCTGCTGGATCCGCAGACCCGGGCCCGGATCGGCGCGGCCGCCTGCAATACCGCGCGCAGTGTCGACTATGTCGGCGCGGGCACGGTCGAGTTCATCGTCTCCGCCGACCAGCCGGACGAGTTCTTCTTCATGGAGATGAACACCCGCCTGCAGGTCGAGCACCCGGTCACCGAGCTGGTCACCGGCGTCGACCTGGTGGAATGCCAGGTGCGCATCGCGGCCGGGCAGAAGCTGGCGGCCGCACAGGACGACATCCGCCTCACCGGCCACGCCATCGAGGCGCGCGTCTACGCCGAGGATCCGGGCCGCGACTTCCTGCCCACCGGCGGCACCGTGCTCGCGCTGTCGGAGCCGGAAGGCCCCGGCGTGCGGGTGGATTCGGGCCTGCGCGCCGGCACCGTGGTCGGCAGCGACTACGACCCGATGCTGTCCAAGGTCATCGCCCACGCCGCCGACCGCACCGCCGCCATCGCCAAACTCGATGCGGCCCTGCGGGACACGCAGATCCTCGGCGTGCGCACCAATACCGATTTCGCGCGCTTCCTGCTCGCCGACCCGGATGTCCTCGCGGGACAGCTGGATACCGGTCTGCTGGACCGTCGCGCGGTGGACTTCACGCCCGAACCGGTCAGCGACGCGCAGTTCATCGCGGCCGCGGCCGAACTCTGGTTGCGCCGCTGGCCGGCCGCCTCGGTCGATCCGTGGCAGCAGCCCACCGGCTGGCGGGTCGGCGCGCACGCACCCGTCGGCATCCGCCTCATCGGCGGCGACCGCACCGCACACGTGTACCTCTCCGGGACCCCGGAGCAGGCGACGGCCTGGGTCGAGGGCGGCGAAAAACACGTCCTGACAGTGGAATCCGACGGTGACGCGCTGATGCTGGCCCTCGACGGTTTGCGTACCCGCTTCCGCGTCGCCACCGGGTCCGGTCAGATCTGGGTCGCCGACCGCACCGGCACCGCGCTGCTGCGCGAGGTCGGCGAGGCCGATGTCCGCGGCGGTGACGCCCACGTCGGCGACGCCGAGATCCAGAGCCCCATGCCGGGTTCGGTCATCGCCACCCCCGCCGCGGACGGCGAGCTCGTCGCCGCGGGCACGCCCATCGTGGTCGTGGAGGCCATGAAGATGGAACACACCCTCACCGCACCCGTTGCCGGCCGCGTCGAACTGCTGGTCGAGCCCGGCGCGCAGGTGAAACTCGAACAGCCGCTGGCTCGCATCATCGCCGAGGAGAAGACCCAGTCATGACCGATTTCCTGTCCACCGGAACCCTGCCGGACGAGTACCGCGAACTCGCCCTCACCGTCCGCGATTTCGCCAACCAGGTGGTGGCCCCGGTCGCCGCGAAGCACGACGCCGAGCACAGCTTCCCCTACGAGGTGGTCTCGGGCATGGCCGATATGGGCCTGTTCGGCCTGCCGTTCCCCGAGGAGTTCGGCGGCATGGGCGGCGACTACTTCGCGCTGTGCCTGGCCCTCGAGGAGCTCGGCAAGGTCGACCAGAGCGTGGCCATCACCCTGGAGGCCGGTGTCTCCCTGGGCGCCATGCCGATCTACCGCTTCGGCAACGACAAGCAGAGGGCGGAGTGGCTGCCGCTGCTGGCCAGCGGGCGCGCGCTGGGCGCGTTCGGCCTCACCGAGCCCGGCGCGGGCAGTGACGCGGGCGGCACCCGCACCACCGCGCGGCTGGACGGCGACACCTGGATCATCAACGGCTCCAAGCAGTTCATCACCAACTCGGGCACCGACATCACCCGGCTGGTGACGGTCACCGCGGTCACCGGGGGAGTGGACGGCAAGAAGGAGATCTCGACGATCATCGTGCCGACCGACACTCCCGGCTTCACCGCCGAACCCGCCTACAACAAGGTCGGCTGGAACGCCTCCGACACCCACCCGCTCAGCTTCGACGACGTCCGGGTGCCCGCCGAGAACCTGCTCGGCGAGCGCGGCCGCGGCTACGCCAACTTCCTGCGCATCCTCGACGAGGGCCGGATCGCCATCGCGGCGCTGTCGGTCGGCGCGGCGCAGGGCTGCGTGGACGAGAGCGTGCGCTACGCCAAGGAGCGCGAGGCCTTCGGTCGCGCCATCGGCAGCAACCAGGCCATTGCCTTCAAGATCGCCCGCATGGAGGCGCGCGCCCACATGGCCCGCACCGCCTACTACGACGCGGCCGCGCTCATGCTGTCCGGCAAGCCCTTCAAGAAGCAGGCCGCCATCGCCAAGCTGGTCGCCAGCGAGGCCGCCATGGACAATGCCCGCGACGCCACGCAGATCTTCGGCGGTTACGGCTTCATGAACGAATATGCTGTCGCCCGGCACTATCGCGACAGCAAGATCCTGGAAATCGGTGAGGGCACCACGGAGGTGCAGTTGATGCTGATCGGTCGGGAGCTCGGCCTGTGACCGAGATGAAGCGGGTCGTCCAGCGCGGCTTGTGGTTCGACGAGTTCGAGATCGGCGTGGTGTACGAGCACCGGCCCGGCCGCACCATCACCGAGGCCGACAATGTGCTGTTCACGACGCTGACCATGAACACCCAGGCCCTGCACCTGGACGCGGCGTTCTCCGACGCGCTGCCGCCGTTCCACCAGCGGCTGGTGAACTCCATGTTCACGCTGTCCACGCTGGTGGGCCTGTCGGTGGCGCAGCTGACCCAGGGCACCATCGTGGCCAACCTCGGCTTCTCCGAGATCGCCTTCCCCAAGCCGCTCTTCCACGGCGACACCCTGTACGCGGAGACCGTGGTGACCGACCTGCGGGAATCGAAGAGCCGCCCGGGCGAGGGCATCGTGACCTTCGCGCACACCGGGCGTAATCAGCACGGCGATATCGTGGCCATCGCCACCCGCAAGACCTTGGTGAGACGAGGCCCGACATCCAGCCCGCTGGAGGAACCGGCATGAGTTGGGAAATGCCCGGCCCCGCTTGGCTTTTCTGCCCCGCGGACCGACCCGAGCGCTATGGCAAGGCCCTCGCCGCGGCCGACGTGGTCATCCTCGACCTCGAGGACGGCGTCGCCGAGGCCGACAAGGCGGCGGCCCGCGACGCGCTGATCGCCACCCCGCTGGACCCCGAACGCACCGTCGTCCGTGTCAATGCCGCGGGCACCTTCGAGCACATGCTCGACCTGGATGCCCTGGTGCGCACCGAGTACCGGCGCATCATGCTGCCCAAATGCGAATCGGCCGAACAGGTCACGCGGCTGACCGACTACGAGGTGATCGCGCTCATCGAATCCCCGCTGGGCGCGCTCGCGGTCGGTCGGGCGGTCATGGTGCGCAATGCCATCGGTGTCATGTGGGGCGCGGAAGACCTGGTCGCCGCGCTCGGCGGCAACTCCAGCCGGCACGCCGACGGCGGCTACCGGGATGTGGCGCGGCACGTGCGCTCCCAATCCCTGCTGGCCGCCAAGGCATACGGCAAGTTCGCACTGGACTCGGTGTACCTGGACATTCCCGATCTGACCGGGCTGGCGGCCGAATCGGAGGACGCGGTCGCCATCGGCTTCGACGCCAAGGTGGCCATCCACCCCAGCCAGGTGCCGGTCATCCGGACCGCCTACGCGCCGACGCCCGGCGAAGTCGACTGGGCGCGCAGACTATTGGCGGAAGCGCCGAACCATCGGGGTGTCTTCACCTTCGAGGGGCGCATGGTGGACATGCCGGTCATCCGGCATGCCGAGCGAATCGTGCAGCGGGCCGCCACGGCCGGCAGCGCGGGATTCGCGTCGTAGGAGGTATTGCGGTGGAACCACAGTGGGTGCCGAGCGATCAGGACATCGCCGAGGCACAGGTGACGAGCTTCGCGCTGTTCGTCGAGAAGCGCACCGGGCTGTCCCTGCCGGACTATCGAGCCCTGTGGCAGTGGTCGGTGGACGACCTGCCCGGCTTCTGGGGCGCGATCTGGGACTACTTCGATCTGGGCGAGCGGTCCGACGAGGTGCTCGCGGCCGCGGAAATGCCCGGCGCACAGTGGTTTCCGGGTACCGCGCTGAACTACGTCCAGCAGGTGATGCGGCAGGTCCGCGACGACCGGCCCGCCATCCTGTCCGTCGACGAGACCGGGGAGATCACCGAGATCTCCTGGGCCGCACTGATCGCCACCGTCGCCGCCTTCGCCCGCACCCTGCGCGCGCTGGGTGTCGGACCCGGTGACCGGGTCGCCGGGTACCTGCCGAACATCCCCGAGGCCGTCATCGCCTTCCTGGCCACCGCCAGCATCGGGGCCGTCTGGAGCGCGTGCGGCCAGGACTATTCCGCCCAGGCCGCACTCGACCGGCTCGGGCAGCTGGAGCCCAAGGTGCTGGTCACCGCCGACGGCTACCGGTTCGGCGGCAAGGCGCACGACAAGACCGCCGATATCGCCGCCCTGCGCGCCGGACTGCCCTCGCTGGCGGCGACCGTGCTGGTGCCGCGCCTCGGCCTCGAGGTGCCCGACACCCTGGCCTGGGAGAGCGTCGATCCCGGTGACCAGTTCGTCGAGCTCGCCATCGAGGAGGTGGATTTCGCGCACCCGCTGTGGGTGCTGTACTCCTCCGGCACCACCGGCAAGCCCAAGGGCATCGTGCACGGGCACGGCGGCGTGCTGCTCGAACACCTCAAAGCCGTTGCCGTGCAATCGGATATCGGTCCGGACGACACGTTCTTCTGGTACACCAGCCCGAGCTGGATGATGTGGAACTTCCAGGTCGCCGGACTGCTGGTGGGCGCGACCATCGTCTGCTATGACGGCAGCCCCGCCGCGCCGACACCGGATGCGCTGTGGCAGTTGGCCTCCCGCACCGGCGCGACGGTCCTCGGCACCAGCCCCGGCTATGTCCTGGCCTGTGCCAAGGCCGGATCCGTGCCGCAGACCGACCACGACCTGTCCGCCCTCCGGCTGGTCGGCATCACCGGCTCCTCGCTGCCCCCGTCGTCCTCGCTGTGGCTGCGCGACAATGTCGGCGAGCGGGTGCCGGTGGCCTCGATCAGCGGTGGCACCGATGTGGTGTCCGCCTTCATCGGCGGCGTCCGCACCGTGCCCGTCTGGCCCGGCGAGCTGTCTGCCCCGTATCTCGGTGTGGCCCTGGACGCCTGGGACGAGCAGGGCAATCCGGTGCGCGACGAGGTCGGCGAACTGGTCATCACCAAGCCCATGCCGTCCATGCCGGTGTCCTTCTGGAACGATCCCGACGGCTCCCGCTATCGCGACGCGTATTTCGAGATGTTCCCCGGCGTGTGGCGGCACGGCGACTGGATCACCATTACCGAGCACGGCAGCATCGTGGTACACGGCCGCTCCGATTCCACCCTGAACCGGCAGGGTATCCGGATGGGCAGCGCCGACATCTATCAGGCGGTGGAACGCATTCCGGAAATCGCCGAGGCACTGGTCATCGGCGCCGAACAACCGGACGGCGGCTACTGGATGCCGTTGTTCGTGGTGCTGACCCCCGGGACCGAATTGACCGACGAGCTGCGAACCCGCATCAATGCGACCATTCGCGCCGAAGTGTCCCCGCGACACGTGCCGGACGAAATCATCGCGGCCCCCGGGATTCCGCACACCCGCACCGGCAAGAAACTGGAAGTCCCGATCAAGAAACTGTTCCAGGGTGCCGAAGTGTCCACGGTGGTGGCCCCCACGGCCGTCGACGTCCCCGAACTCCTGGACTGGTACGCCGCGCACAAGCCGCAGTGAGGCGAGTCAGTGTGCACCGGGTAGACGACGACGCCCGGTGCACACTTCCGACGCCAAATCCTCATAGCCGACCGCCAATTCGGCCAGGTGCTCCCAGGCAATGGTGAGTTCCTGTCCGGATTCGCGCGCCAGGGCCGCATAGGCGGTGGCGGTGAACCGGGCCAGCCGATCGATGACCGCGCCCAGGGTTTCGGTGTGCACCCGGGCCGCGCCGTGTGACGGCGGCAATTGCGCGGTCACCCAGCAGTCGATCTCATGCACCAAATCCGTTCGGATGGTGTCGAGTTCGATCTGCAGGGCCGGTTCGGCACTGAGCAGGCGCTCGTGCAGCGCGGTCAGGTCGTGCGCCGCGCGTAGTAGTGGATGACCGGGCTGACCAGAACCTCGACAAGCCTGAAGGACCTGGTTCTTGGATGGCAGTGTGTCCCTCATCGCGACTCCTATAACGCGACCTGCGAATTCCCAGCACGTTAGTCAGCGCAGATGACAAGGACATGTCTGCCGGTTCAACAGCCCACTTCGATTCCGCTATTGGAACCTCGCCGTACCCGATGGACAAACGGTGAGATCACGCCCGTACCAATGGGGAACTCAGGCCGTAGCGCCGCCATCGATGACCAGATCGTGCCCGATGACGAAAGCGGATTCCGGGGAGGCCAGCCACACCACGGCCGCCGCGATCTCCGCCGGATCCCCGACCCGGCCCAACGGAATCGCCGACGCCATCCGCGCATCGCGATCCGCGCGAGTTTCGCCCGGGCGGAAGGACATTCGCGTATCGGTCGCACCCGGGCTGACCGCATTGATGCGAATGCCGTCACCGATATGGTCACGCGCGGCGGTCTGGGTCAGCACGCTGACCGCCGCTTTGGATGCCGCGTAGGCCGCCAGACCCGGACGGCGGCCGTGCGCGCCGATATTCGAGGCCATATTCACGATGACGCCGCCGCCATTGCCGCGCATATGGGCGATCTCGTGCTTCATGGACAGGAAGACACCGGTCAGATTGACATCCAGCACCCGGTGCCAGTCGGCATCCTCCAGATCGCCGACCGGGGCGGGCGCGCCCAGAATTCCGGCATTGTTGAAGGCCACGTGCAGGCCGCCGTGCCGACGCACGACCTCCTCGATCATGGCCGCCACCTGGTGGCCGTCGGTGACGTCGGCGACCACCCAGTCCACCGTGCCGCCCGCTGATCGAACCCGTCCGGCCGCGTCGGCCAGCTGCTGCGCATCACGGCCCGCCAGCACCACCGTGGCACCGAGATCGGCGAACGCCTGGGCGGTCGCGCCCGCGATCGTGCCGGCGCCACCGGTGATCAGCACAGTTTTGTCATCGAATCGGGTGCTCATGACGGTCTACAGCTCCTTTTGAAGAATGATCGTTCTTGAATGTGGACAGTGCGGAAGGTTGTGGATGAATGGGAAACCTGTTCAGCCGAGCAGGGATACGGCCACGCTGGCCACATCCCGCAGGCGCGCAGCCGAATCCGGCGTGCGCTCGATGACGCGGATTCCTTGAAAGAAGACGAGAAGGAATCGGGCGAGTGCGCGCGGGTCCGCGTCCGCGGCCAGTTCGCCCTGTGCGCGGGCGCGCAGCAGGGCGGAAGTCAATGTCGTTTCGAGGTGCGCCCAGCTGGACTCCACGAGCCGTGCCACCGCGTCGTCGCAGTGTGCCAACTCGACCGCGCTGTTCACGACCAGGCAGCCCAAAAATGAATCGGGACTGGATGCTTCGCGTACGAATCGCTGGACGAGTCCGCGCACCGCGGGCAGGACCGGACCCGGCTGCGACAACTCGTCCATGATCACCGGATCGGTGGTCTCGAGGTAACGCTGGAGCGCCTTCAGGTAGAGGTCGCGCTTGCCGCCGAAGGTCGAGTAGATGCTCGCCCTGGCAATCCCAAGATGCTCAACGAGATCCGACATGGACGTCGCCTCATAGCCACGCTCCCAGAACAATTCGAGAGCGCGGCGGAGCGTCGTGTCCGGATCGAACTCCTTGGTCCTCGCCATGGCGAGGACCCTACGACTTTCGGGACCAATCGGTCAAATATGGCGGGCTCCGTGGATCTTGCCGAAGCAGGCCTGAATATCGGCCACATGCGCCCGGGGAACGTCCATGGCCAGGAAGTGGTTGCCCGTATTGCCCTCGGGCCAGTGCACGATGGTGTTGTCGCGGTCGGCGAGCCGGCGCATGAGCGGCGAGCCCCCGGCGTACACGCCCACCGGGACCAGCTTCTGGCCCGACGGCCACGCGAAGCCCTGGTAGCCCAGTCCGTTGTACATGGGCCAGGACGAGGTGGCGGCGGTATCGGAAAACCAGTAGACGCTGACATTGGTCAGCAGCTGGTCGCGGTCCACGGCATCCTCCAGCTGGTCGGCCAGTGGCGAGAACTCGTCGAACTTGTGGACCATCCAGGCGAGCAGGCCGATGGGGGAGTCGGTCCAGGCGTGCGCGAAGGTCTGCGGCGCCTGGCGGAGCAGGACATGGTGATTCACGCCGGACTGCCACTTCTGCATGAGGTCCCATTCGGCGCGTTCCTCAGCGGTCATGGTCGGCACGTCCGCCTCGGTGGGCAGGCCGATGCCGCCGTCGATGTGCACCCCGACCAGGCGGCCCGGATCGGCGATGGCCATCTCCTGCACCACGTACGCGCCCAGATCGCCGCCCTGAGCGCCGTAGCGGTCGTAACCCAGGCGGGCCATCAGCTCCACCCACATGCGTGCCACGTGCCGCGGCCGCATGCCCGGTTCGCGCGGCGCTTCCGAGAACCCGAAGCCCGGCACCGACGGAATCACCACATGGAACGCCTGTGCCGACTCCATGCCGTATGCGCGCGGATTTGTCAGCAGGGGAAGGGTTTTCGTGAACTCCACGAAGCTGTTCGGCCAGCCGTGGGTGAGGATGAGCGGCAACGCATTGGGGTCCTCCGAGCGCACGTGCAGGAAATGCACGTCCAGCCCGTCGATCTCGGTCAGGAACTGGGGGAACTCGTTGAGTGCCGCTTCCTGAGCACGCCAGTCGAATTCGTTGCGCCAATACTCGGCCAGCTCGCGCAGATAATCCACCGGGACGCCACGCTCCCAACCCTGGCCCGGGAGCTGCCGGGTCCAGCGCGCCCGCGCCAGCCGGTCCACGAGGTCATCGAGATCGGACTGCGGCACGGCGATGCGGAACGGGCGGATATCGGTGGTGGTCATCGTGACTCCTCACGTCGGGCGAACGATCCGCTTACCACGCTAGAAGTTATCTAGGACTATTCTCGTCCTACTTCGAATTGAGGATGACGGGTATGAGCGACACGTCGGCACGACTGCTGCGGCTGCTGTCCCTGCTGCAGACCCCGCGCGAATGGCCCGGCAGCGAACTCGCCGAACGCCTCGGCGTCACCGATCGCACCGTCCGCCGCGACATCGACCGCCTCCGCGATCTCGGCTACCCCGTCGAGGCCACCATGGGCGCCACCGGCGGCTACCGCCTGGTCGCCGGGGCCGCCATGCCGCCACTGCTGGTCGACGACGAGGAGGCCGTCGCTATCGCGGTCGGTCTGCGGGCGGCCGCGGGCTCCGCCATCACCGGCATCGAGGAGGCCTCGGTCCGCGCCCTCGCCAAGATCGAACAGGTCCTGCCCGCCAAACTCCGTCGCCGCGTGCGAGTCCTGGGAGCGGCCACCGTCGCGCCCCGCACCGGCGCGAACCCCGTCGACCCCGAGTTGCTCACCGCCCTGGCCGCGGCCGTGACCAACAAGGAGCGAGTGCGTTTCGCCTACGAAGCCGCCGACGGCTCCGAAACCCGTCGCAATACCGAGCCCGTGGGCCTGGTCCCGCACAAACACCGCTGGTACCTGGTCGCTTTCGACCTCGACCGCAATGACTGGCGAGTCTTCCGCGCCGACCGAATCCGCCGAGTGCACGCCACCGGCGCCCGCTTCACCCCACGCGACCTCCCCGCCGCCAACCCCGCCGCGTATGTAACCGGCGAGCGAACCGACTGGCGCACACCGACATTGCATTTCCTGGTCGACATCGCCGCTCCCGCCGAAGCCGTCATCGGCCGTCTGGGCGAAGGCCCCGGTGATGTTGTCCCGCGAGGATCGGACGCCTGTGCCCTGGATATGAACCGAGACGATCTCCCCGAATGGGTGGCCCATCGCCTCCTGGAGTTGGGCGCCGACATCAAGGTGCACAGCCCCGCTCAGCTGACAGACGCTATTCGAACCATCCGCGATCGCGCCACACGCGCCATAGATGGCAAAAGCTGAAGAACCAAGACCCAAAGAACGAAGACCCAAAGAACGAAAAGACAAAGAACGAAAAGACAAAGAACCAAAAGATCAAAGGACAAAAGATGCCTGGAGGAGGGAGGGAGCCGGGCTTGGGGACGCGCCTTCGGCTACCAGCCCCCTCACCTTTGAACCTGCATGTGGATGTCGCTGCAGGAGGTATTCGCTTGGATCACGGGGCCGGGGCATCCTCGGGAAGGGAGTCCAGCTCGTAGGAAGAGCGCTGTGGATTTGTGGTGGGTTCGTCTCTAGGAGGTGATCGGCTGGCGGCTCTCGACCTGGCGTCAGCCCAAGTCCGGTAGGGCAGGCGACGCAACCACACTTCCCGGTCTCTGCGCACGCCAGCAGCACACGCGCAGCGGAGGTTTCATGCGGCCCGTGAACCCCACCTCAGACAACTCGATTCGATGGCAGCGGCGACCCGCTCCCCGACGTGATGCCTGTCGTTCACGCGTGGGGTGCCTGTGGGGTCAAGACTTTTCGGGGCAATCCATCCGGTGCGCCCCCGATAGGGGGAATCTTTGCCCATGACAACAGTTTTCCAGCCCCGGCACTGTCGTTGACCAGTGCGTGGCAGTGATCGCAGGCCAAGGTCAGGTTGTTCAGGTCGGTGGGCCCGCCCTTGGCCCAGTCGGTGATGTGGTGCACCGCGCACATACTCGCCGGGGTCTCGCATCCCGGGCGGGTGCAGCCCTTGTCGCGGGCGATCAACGCCAAACGCTGAGCGGGAGAAGCCAACCGATCGCAGCGACCGAGGTAGAGCGGCATCCCATCGGAGTCGAGCACGACCAGGACCGGCTTGGTGCCCTCGGCCATCTTCAACGCCTCGTTGATCGAGACATGGCCACCGGAGGCGGTCGTCGCGACACCCGCGCCACGCTCCAGATCGTTGAGCGACATGGTCACGATGGCCTGGACCGGCAGACCACGGTGCGAACCCAGCTTGGCGGGGTCAACGCCGGGCTGCAGCAGCGCGTACAGGGCATCATGGGTGCGCTGACCCGCATCGCGACGATCACGGCGGGCGGCGGCGTCGAGGACCTTCGAGTCGACGGCTTTGGCGGTGGCGGCGATGCTGTCGACGTCGTCGATGTTGCACATACCCGGACGCGCAAGCTTCGCGAACACAGCGTCCAGCAACGCACGCAGCTCAGGGGTGATCCAGCCTTCGATCCACGACATCCCATCCACACCGGGACGACCCAGGATCAGGCCGCGGCGTCGGCGGCGGTCGGCGTCGGACACCACCTTCCCGTCCGGATCGACGCGGGCGAGGATGTCGCGCCCGATCTTGGGCAGGTCATCGGGCCAGCCGACCCGGGAGTGCCCGACAAGAATGTCCTCGGCCTCGGTTCGGGTCTCGGCGGGAATGTCTGTCGGCAGGTGCGTCATCACGTCGATGATGTTGCGCACGTGATCACGCGAGATATCGCCCGCCTCATACGCTTCGGCGGTCTTCGCGAGGGTGGCAGGACGCAGGTGTCCGGTCGGCTCGAAGAATTCTCCGCACTGCAGGGCGATCTTCACTCGCAGCGACGCGTCATTTTTCGACAGCCCCAGCGTCTGACGCAGGAACGGTACGACATCCTTCGCGGCACTGCCCTTCGGCAGAGAACGGTCGCAAGCTTCGATGATCAGGCGTGAATCCAGTGCCGACAGTTGGCGTTTGCAGGTCTCCAACCGCTGCATCAACTCCACGATATCGCCATCGGAGAATTCCTTCAGGCTGGCATTCGAAAGGGTCTGGACTGCGGTCGCCAATTCGGCGACCCCGCAGTCCTCGAGCACTTCCCCCTTCGAATTCATACCGCTATTCTATCGCGGCATCAATCCTATTGGAATCCGAATTATCCAGTTGTACAACATATTTCAAGCAACCAATGCCGATTTCTGCTGCGTAAGAACGCCATCCACCATCCGATACACACTGTCCATCTGATCCAGATGTGACAGATCGTGCGTCACCAGCAATGTCGCCGCGCCGTGCTCCCGTACGATCCCCACGATCAGATCGATGATGGCCGCCCCCCGCTCCTGATCCAGGGCGCTGGTCGGCTCGTCGATGACGAGCAGCGACGGATCGTTCATGAGTGCCCTCGCGATGTTCACCCGCTGCCGCTGCCCGCCGGAAAGCTGCGCCGGCCGCTTGTTCTCGTGCCCCGACAGCCCCACCGCAGCCAGCAGATCCCGTGCGCGCGAACGGGCTTCGCGCCGCTTGGCAGGCGAGACGAACCAGCTCTGCCCCAGGTGCACCATTGCCTCGAGCTGCTCGACGGCGGTCAGCGCCGGGACCAGATTGGACTGCTGGAACACGATGCCGATCGATGTGCGACGCAGGGTCGCGGCGTCGCGGCGGCTCAGCGAGGCGAGATCGATGATGCCCGTGGCTGTTTCGAGCTCGACCCGCCCCGACTCCGGGCGCAGCAGGGTGGAGACGGTGGCCAGCAGGGTCGACTTGCCGGAGCCGGACGGCCCGGTGATGGCCGCGATCTCGCCGCCGGTCACGCGCAGGTTCACGTGGTCGAGGGCGGTGATGCGGTCCGTGCCGTCCGGGAAGGTGAGGGTCAGATCGGAGACGGTCAGTGCGTTGGTCATCGCAATGCTCCTGGGAGGCAAGGGGAGTGTGGTCATCAGCGGGCCTGGTTGAGAGCGGTGAGAGGATCGGTGGTGACGAGGAACCGCAGCGCGAAGGCCGCGCCGAGCAGACCGAGCGCGATCAGCGCCGCGGCCGGGAACAACGTCGTGCTCACACTGAGCACGAAAGGCACTGCACCGCCCATGAATACGCCCGCCACGGCGGTCAGGCCGACACCGACACCGACGCCGAGCAGCAGCACGATCAGCGCCTGACTCAGGGCATCCCGGATCAGGGAGCCGGTGGTCGCGCCCAGCGCCTTCAGCGTCGCGATGTCCGGCTGCCGCTGCACGGTCCACACCGTGAAGAACGCACCGATCACCAGCGCCGAGATGGCGAACAGCATGACGGTCATGAGGGTGAGCGACCCGTTCTCGGCCTTGTACGACGACATCGCGGACAGCGAGTCCTTGCTGCTGGTCGTGGCGGTGTGCGCGGTCGCGTTCACCGCGGACCGATCGCTCACGCCGGACACCGCGAGGATGGTGGCCGCGCCCGAGTGTGGGTTGAGGGACTGCCAGTCCGTCAACGTCATCCACACCACGGGGGTGTGCGCGTACCAGTCGTCATCGGTCACACCCTGCACGGTGTAGGAGGCCGAGCCCAGCTCGACGGTGTCGCCGGTCTTGGCATCGAGGTCCTTGGCGGCGGCCTTGGACAGGATCACCGAGCCCGGATCGGTTGCCACGCGCTTGCCGAAAGGCGTGCCCTGGACGCCGAACAGTGCCACCTGGGTGGGCGACGCGCCGTTGAGGGTGGCGCGGGTGCGGCTGATGCCGATCGGATCGACGGTGCCGCCCGTCGCCTGCCACGTCTGCACCTGCTCGGTGCTCAAGGTGGAGGCGTCGAAGGAAGGGGAAGACCCGGTGTCGGAGAAGACGACCGTGTCGGTCTTCAAGGACTGGATGGCGGAAATATTCTGGTGCGCCAAACCGGCCGTCAGGCCGCTGAGAAAGCTCACCAGCAGCGCGACCAGCGTGACCACCAGGGAAATGAGGAGGAAGCGGCCGCGGGCGGCCCGCAGATCTCTGAGTGCGACGAACATGATTCCACTGTGTCGTCGCGGACCCCGGAAACCATCGTCGAGCGGGACGGTTCCGGGACCAGCCAAGGGTGGGGCGGCGTTTCCTACTTTCGATGGATGCCGCGGCAATAGCCGGGCATAAGCTGGTCGCGTGCACCGCTCGCCACTCACCCCGGTCTTCTCCGCCATGCAGGCGGGACTGCATGTCATGGTGGTGGCGCTCACCATCGTGGTGGCGGTGCAGGAGTTCCTGACGGGTTCGCATCGGGCGCTGGTCGTGGTGCTCGCGGGCGTTTTCCTCGGCGTCTACTTCGCCGGCGGCCGATTCCGTCGCAATCTTCCCGCCGCACGGGTGTGGCTGGGCCTGCTGACGCTGCTGTGGCTGGGTCTGATGATCGTGGCTCCGCTGGCGGTGTATCTGGTGTTCGGACTCTTCTTCCTGTATCTGCATCTGCTGCCACGCAATTGGGGGCTGCTCGCGGTGACCGCGGCCACGGTGGTGTCGGTGGTCGGGTTCGCCGCGCACCGCGGCTGGACGGTGGCCGGTGTGATCGGCCCGCTGCTCGGCGCCTTGGTCGCGGTGGCCATCGGGCTCGGCTACCGGGCACTGTTCCAGGAGGCTGCCGATCGGCAGCGCCTCATCGACGAATTGCTCGCCACCAGAAACACTCTCGCCGAGCAGGAACGCACCGCGGGCAAGATGGCCGAGCGGGAGCGCCTGGCCCAGGAGATCCACGACACGGTTGCCCAGGGCCTCAGCAGTATTCAGCTGCTGCTGCATGCCGTCGAGCGCGCCGCCCCGGATCATCCCGCGCTGGAGAAGATCCGGCTGGCTCGCGAAACCGCCGCCGACAGCCTGGTCGAAACCCGCCAGCTCATAGCGGAACTCACGCCCGCCGCGCTCGAGGGCCAGTCCCTCGCCGGTGCGCTGCGGCGCATTGCCGAGCGGGCCGCCGCGCCCGGCCTCGACGCCCAGGTGCTCGTCGAGGGGGAGCCACAGGCGCTGCCCATGTCCATGGAGGCCGCCCTGGTCCGCATCACCCAGGGCGCGGTCTCGAATGTGGTGCGGCACGCCCACGCTCAGCGCATGCGGGTCACCCTCACCTACGCCGATGACGCCGTGCACCTGGACGTGGTCGACGACGGAGTCGGTATCGAACCCGCGGTGCTGGCCGAATCCCCTTCCGGCAGCTTCGGTCTCAATGCCATGCGCAGCCGGGTGGAGCAGCAGGGCGGCACCATGAACGTCGAATCCGAGCCCGGCCACACCGCGGTCACCGTCTCCTTCCCCCTGGAGGAGCAGCCCACCTTCCCCTCGGAGCAGAAATGATCCGCATCCTCCTCGCCGACGACCACGCCATCGTCCGCGCGGGCCTGCGCGCGCTGCTGGACTCCAGCGTCGCCGAAACCGATTCCGACGACATCGAAGTCGTGGGTGAGGTGGCGACCGCCGAAGAGTCCGTGGCCTTCTGCTCAACCACCCCCGTCGACCTGGTCCTGATGGATCTGCGCTTCGGCCCCGGCAAGTCCGGCGCGGACGCCACCGCGGTCCTGCGCGATCTCCCGAATCCGCCGAATGTCCTGGTGGTCACCAACTACGACACCGACGCCGACATCCTCGGTGCGATCGAGGCGGGCGCGGTCGGCTACATCCTCAAGGACACCCCGCCCGCCGAACTGCTGGCCGCGGTCCGCTCGGCCGCCGAGGGCGAGAGCGTCCTGTCGCCCTCGGTCGCCTCGCGTCTCATGACGCGAGTTCGCAAGCCCGACACCACCTTGAGTCCCCGCGAGATCGAGGTCCTCCGCCTGGTTGCCGACGGCCATTCCAACCGGGAGATCGGCAAGCGCCTGTTCCTCTCCGAGACCACCGTGAAATCCCACCTGGTCCACATCTATTCGAAGCTCGGCGTCAAATCCCGAACCTCCGCCGTGGCCCGGGCTCGCGAGCGCGGGGCCATCTGAGGTCGTACGGTGTCGCTCATGGCCTCACTGTCCGATCGGCGTGTACGCGACTTCCTGACCGAGAGCACCCGGACCGGCAAGCTCGCCTTCGTGGCGAGCGACGGCCGCCCCCTGGTGGCGCCCGTCTGGTTCATCCTCGAAGGCGACGAGATCGTCTTCAATACCGGCAAGAACACGGCCAAGGGCCGCTCGATCCTCCGCGACGGCCGCCTGACCCTCTGCGTGGACGTGTCCGAACCCCCGTACGCCTTCGTTCAGGTCCAAGGTGTGGCCGAAATCTCCGAGGATCCGGACGAACTCCTCCGCACCGCCACCGACATCGCCGCCCGCTACATGGGCCCCGACCGCGCCGACGAATTCGGCAAGCGCAACGCCGTCCCCGGCGAACTCGTGGTCCGCCTCCGCCCCACCAGGATCGTCACCGACTTCTCGGTCAGCGGCTGACAGTCGATTCCGCGAGCTGGATGTACGAAACAGAAAGAGCCGCTGGTGGCGGCCGGGCGGTTCGCCCGAGCGGGTGTGCGAGACTCGGCCGATGACAGTGCACTTCATCGGGGCCGGGCCGGGGGCGGCGGATCTGCTGACCGTACGGGCGGTCGAGCTGCTGCGGCGGTCGCCGGTGTGCCTGTACGCGGGAACCTATCTGGACCCCGAGGTGCTGGGGCACTGCGCGCCGGATGCCGAGCTGATCGATACGCAGCGGCTGGACCTGGACGAGATCATCGCGCACTGTGCGCGGGCACACACCGAGGGCAAAGACATCGCGCGGTTGTGCTCGGGCGATCCCTCCTTGTATTCAGCGCTCACCGAGCAGAAGCGCAGGCTGGACGCCCTGGGAATTCCCTGGGACGTGACGCCCGGGGTGCCGGCGTACGCGGCCGCCGCGGCGCTGCTGGGTGCGGAGCTCACGGTGCCGGAACAGGTGCAGTCGGTTGTGTTGACCCGCACACAGGCACGGTCGACCGCGATGCCGGAATCGGAGGCGCTGGCAAATTTCGCGCACACCCGGGCGACGCTGATCCTGCATCTCGCCATCACCCGGATCCGGACCCTGGCACAGGAGCTGGTTCCCGACTACGGCGTGGACTGCCCGGTGGCCGTGGTCTACCGCGCGACCCAGCCTGAACAGCAGGTTCTCCGGGGCACCCTGGCCGATATCGCCGATCGTGTGGAGGCGGCCGGACTGCGGCAGGCGGCTGTGATTCTCGTCGGTCCCGCATTGGCCGAAACCCTGAACTGTGCCCAGTCGCATCTGTACGATCCTGCTCGCGATAGGTCGCACATCACTGGCTGAAGGTACGAAATGCGATGATAGTAAAGGGCTATGGCCCTTTCGTATTGTCGCTTGCGCGCTGACGGTAGATTGGACCGAGTGTCCGTCACCAAGTTTGCGACTGTGGCTGCCCTGCAGCGGCCGATGGGTGTGGTCGCGCCCATGTAACAAGATCGGCCAGCTGGGGGGATACCCCAGGGAGTCTCAATTTACGGTGAAGTGAGCCCCGAACACCGGACGCCACGCTGAAGCAGGCGTGGCGTCCTGTTCGGGTTTTCGGCGGGGAGCGCTGCGTGTCGTGGTGTTCCGGAAGCGAGGTTTGGGTTGGACCGGCTGGATTTCGGCGGCATCGGCGAAGCTGGCAGCGAAATCGCACCGGGATCGGGCGAACTTTTCCCGCTGTCGCCGGCGCAGCTCGGCATCTGGTATGCCCAGCACCTGGACCCGCAGGTCCCGATCAATATCGCCCAGTACGTGGAACTGCGCGGCGAACTCGACCTCGAGTTGCTGGAACGCGCCATGGTCCACGGCTCGGAGGAGTTCGGGTCGGGCTTC
Organism: Nocardia sp. NPDC046763; assembly: GCF_040645495.1. Classification (NCBI taxonomy): domain Bacteria; kingdom Bacillati; phylum Actinomycetota; class Actinomycetes; order Mycobacteriales; family Nocardiaceae; genus Nocardia; species Nocardia sp. NPDC046763. The sequence goes on from NZ_JBEYYI010000025.1 coordinate 117,936, forward strand.
CTGCGCATCGTCGAGCGTGACGGCGAGCCCATGCAGATGGTGGACCACTCGCTGGACCGCACCATCTACCACGTCGATCTGAGCGATGAGGCCGATCCGGCCGCCGCGGCCCAGGCCTGGATGCGCGCCGACTACAGCGCCCCGCTGGACCTCACCCGGGACCGCCTCATCCGCACGGCCATGCTGAAGCTGGCCGACGGCCATTACTACTGGTACGCGCGCATCCACCACATCGTGCTGGACGGCTTCGGCGCGGTGACCTATATGACCCGCGTCGCCGAGCTGTACACCGCGTACGTGCAGGGTGTCGAGCCCGCGCCGCACAAGCTGACCGACCTGCCCACCCTGGTCGAGCAGGAATTCGCCTACCGTGAGAGCAGCCGCTTCAAGTCCGACAAGGAGTACTGGGCCGAGCGGGTCGCCGGGCTCGAGGACGGCACCAGCCTGGTCGGCCGCTCCGCGCCGCCGGCCGCCATCAACCGGATCGCCACGGGCGCGCTCAGCGAGGATCAGAGCTCGCTGCTGGACGACGCCGTGGCGCGCCACGAGTCGTCGCCCGCAGGTCTGCTCATCGCCGGTTTCGCGGCCTATCTCGCGCAGTGGACCGGTAGCGAGGACGTCATCCTCAGCCTCCCGGTGACCGCGCGCACCACCGCGATCATGCGCCGCTCCGGCGGCGCCGCCTCGAACATCGTGCCGCTGCGCCTGCGCGTCGGCCACGGCGCGACCGTGACCGATCTGCTCAAACAGGTGCAGGTGGAGGTCTCGGGTGCGCTGCGTCACCAGCGCTACCGCGCCGAGGACATTCGCCGCGACTCTACGGGCGAATTCACCGGGGGCGAGGTGGGCTCGCAGTTCTTCGGCCCGTGGGTCAACATCATGTTGTTCCACAACGAGGTCGTGCTCGGTGACATCACCGGTGAATACAGCGTGCTGTCCACCGGTTCCATCGAGGATCTGGGCGTCAACTTCTACCAGTCGGTGAAGGGCACTCGGAATCACATCGATTTCGAGACCAACCCCAACCTGTACTCCGAGGACGAGACCGAGCGTCACCACGCGCGGTTCCTGGAGTTCTTCGATCGTTTCCTGGCGGCGGGGGAGGAGCAGCCCGTTTGGGGCCTGCCCATCACCACCGCGGCCGAGCGCACCCGCACCCTGGTGGAGTGGAACTCCGCCGCGCACGAGGTGCCGGTCACCACGCTGCCGGCATTGCTGGACAAGCAGATTCCGCTGACCCCGGACAATGTCGCCGTCGAGTTCGAGGGCGAGCAGCTCACCTACGCCGAGTTCGGTGCGCGCGTCAATCGCCTGGCCCGCTTTCTCATCGCGGACGGCGTCGGCCCGGAATCGCTGGTCGCCCTGGGCATGCGCCGCTCGCTCGACCTGGTCGTCGGCATGCACGCGGTGCTGCGCGCCGGTGGCGCGTACGTGCCGATCGACCCGGATCACCCGGCCGACCGCACCGCCTACATCCTCGAGTCCGCGGCACCGGTCTGTGTGCTGACCACCGCCCGCGACGAGCTCGGACTGCCGGCTGAGTTCGATGGCCGCTCCGCAAGCTCCGCGGCTCGAGTGCGGCGCTTGGAGATCGACACGCTCGACGTCTCCGGCTTCTCCGCGGAGCCGGTGACCGATGCGGATCGCCTGGCCCCGCTGCGCCCGGACAACACCGCCTACGTCATCTACACCTCGGGCTCGACCGGCCGCCCCAAGGGCGTCGCCGTCACCCACCACGCCATCGTCAATCAAGAGCTGTGGATGCTCGACGAGTATCCGCTCACCGAAGACGATGTCTACCTGCAGAAGACCGCCACCACCTTCGACGTGTCGCTGTGGGGCTACTTCATGCCGCTGCTGGTGGGCGCGAAGCTCGTCGTGGCGACCCCGGACGGCCACCGCGATCCGCTGTACGTGGCGGAGATGATCGAGCGCCACGGCATCACGGTCACCGACTTCGTGCCGTCCATGCTGACGGTCTTCGTCGCGCACGCCACCCGGACCCAGTGTGCCTCGCTGAAGTACGTTTTCGTGATCGGTGAGGCGCTGCCGCCGGAGACCGGCGCGGGCTTCCGCGAGATCACCTCGGCCGGGCTGCACAACCTGTACGGTCCCACCGAGGCCGCGGTCTCGGTCACCTACTGGGAGAACACCGCCGCCGACAACGTCACGGTGCCGATCGGTCTGCCCGAGTGGAATGTCGAAGTCTACGTTCTGGATTCGCGGCTGCGGCCCGCCGCCATCGGTGCCGCGGGTGAGCTCTATCTGGCGGGCCGTCAGCTGGCGCGCGGCTACAAGGGCCGCCCGGATCTGACCTCGGACCGCTTCGTCGCGAACCCGTTGTCGCCCAACGGCGAACGCATGTACCGCACCGGTGACCTCGTCCGCTGGAACGACGACGGGGCCCTGGAGTACATCGGCCGCACCGACTTCCAGGTGAAGTTCCGCGGCCAGCGCATCGAGCTCGGCGAGATCGAGACCGACCTGCTGGCCCACCCGACCGTCAGCCAGGCCGCCGTCCTGGTCATGGACACCGCCACCGGTCAGCAGCTGGTCGCGTACGTGGTCCCGGTCCCCGGCCAGTCCATCGATCCGGCCGAGCTGACCCGTTTCGCCGCCGAGAAGCTGCCGTCCTACATGGTTCCGGCGTCGATCATGGTGCTGGACGCCTTCCCGCTCAACACCTCCGGCAAGCTGGACCGTAAGGCCCTGCCGGAGCCGGTGTTCAGCGCGGATGCCGCCGGCTACCGCGCGCCGCGCACCGCCGCCGAGGAGATCGTGGCGGGCGTGTTCGCCGATGTGCTCGGCCACGATCGGGTCGGCGTCGACGACAACTTCTTCGATCTGGGCGGCAACTCGCTGGTCGCCACCCAGGTGGTGGCCCGCATCTCGGCCGCGTTCAGCACCCGCCTGGGTGTGCGCGCGCTGTTCGAGACCCCGACCGTGGCGGGCCTCGCCGCGCGGGTGGAAGCCGCTGGGCCGTCCGATGTTTCGCGTACCCCGCTGGTGGCGCAGGAGCGCCCGGACCGGGTGCCGCTGTCGCTGGCGCAGCAGCGCATGTGGTTCCTCAACCAGTTCGACCCGAATGTCCCCACCTACAACCTGCCCTTCGTGGTGCGGTTGCGCGGACAGGTCGATATCGAGGCCCTGCAGCTGGCGCTGGCCGATGTGGTCGCGCGCCAGGAATCCCTGCGCACCATCTTCCCCGAGTCCGGCGACGGCGGCTTCCAGCAGGTGCTGCCGATGTCCGAGGTGGAGCTGGGCATCGAGGTCATCGATCTCGCCGAGGCCGAATTGCCGTCCGCGCTGGCGGAATTCGCCTCCGCCGGTTTCGATGTCTCGACTCAGCTGCCGATTCGCGTGCGCGTGTTCCGGGTCGCCGGTGCGGCGGCGCTCGATGCCGACGAGGTCGATCTCGCGGTCGCCTTCGTGGTGCATCACATTGCGGCGGACGGCTTCTCGTTCGGTCCGCTGTCGCGCGACATGACCGCCGCCTACCTGGCGCGGGTGGCCGGTCAGGAGCCCGCATGGGTGCCGCTGCCGGTGCAGTACCAGGACTTCAGCATCTGGCAGCGCGAGGTGCTCGGTTCGGAATCCGATGCCGAGTCCATGGCCGCCCGCCAGATCGCCTATTGGCGAGGTGCGCTGGCCGGGCTGCCGGATCAGCTGGACCTGCCGGCCGACCGTCAGCGTCCGCCGGTGCAGAGCTTCCACGGCTCCCGCGTCACCTTCGAGATTCCGGACGAGCTGCACGCCCGGCTGGCGGGTTTGGCTCGCGCCCAGGGTGTTTCGCTGTTCATGGTCATGCACAGCGTGCTGGCCGTGCTGTTGGCCCGGCTCTCGGGCACCAGCGACATCGCCATCGGCACCCCGGTCGCCGGTCGCGGTGAGCAGGCGCTCGACGACCTGATCGGCATGTTCGTCAACACCCTGGTGCTGCGTTCGGAGGTGGATGGGGCCGAGCGCTTCACCGACTTCCTGGCCCGCACCCGGGAGACCGATCTGGCGGCCTTCGCCAATACCGATGTCCCGTTCGAGCGGCTGGTCGAGGTGCTCAACCCGACCCGCTCGCAGGCCCGGCACCCGCTGTTCCAGGTCATGCTGTCGTTCCAGGAGATGTCGCACGGCTCCATGGAACTGCCCGGCCTCACCGTCTCCGCGGACGAGCTCGAGGTCGACATCGCCAAGTTCGACCTGCAGTGGACGCTGACCGAGCAGCGCGGCCTGGCCGGTGAGCCGGCCGGACTGTCGGTGGTGCTGTCCTACGCCACCGATCTGTTCGACGCCTCGACCGTGGCCGAGTTCGGGCAGCGCTACCTGCGCGTGCTGGAGACCGCCGTCGCCGCGCCGGACACCGTGGTGCGCGATATCGACGTCCTCGACGCCGGTGAGCGCGAGACCGTGCTGCACGCGTGGAACCACACCGCGCGCGAACTGCCCTCCGCCGCAACCGTTCTCGACCTGTTCGAGGAGCAGGTGCGGATCCGCCCGCACGCCACCGCGCTGATCTTCGATCCGGGCGAGCGCAGCGGCAGCATGTTCGGTCCCGCCGAGGAGCTGAGCTACGCGGAGTTCTCCGCGCGCGTGAATCGCCTGGCGCGCAGGCTGATCGACGCCGGCGTGGGCCCGGAGTCCCTGGTCGCGGTGGGCATCCGCCGCTCGGTGGACATGCTGGTCGCCATCTACGCCACCCTCACCGCGGGCGGCGGCTACGTGCCGATCGACCCGGACCACCCGGCCGAGCGCACCGACTACGTGCTGCGCACCGCCGAGCCGGTGGTGCTGCTCACCACCGCCGACGATGCCGTGGAATCCTCGGATTGTCGAGCGCTGCACCTGGATTCACTGGATCTGGGCGACTACAGCGCCGCTCCTGTCACCGATGCGGACCGGCTGGCGCCGCTGCGGCCGACCAATGTCGCCTACGTGCTGTTCACCTCCGGCTCGACCGGCCGCCCCAAGGGCGTGGCCATCCCGCATGCCGCGGTGCTCAACCAGATCGCCTGGATCACCAACGAATACGACATCGACGACACCGATGTGATCCTGCAGAAGACGCCGGTCACCTTCGACGTCTCGGTGTGGGAGCTGTTCGGCTCGCTGGCCGTGGGCGCGCAGCAGGTCATCGCCGCGCCGGACGGCCACCGCGATCCGATGTACCTGTCGGAGGTCATCGGCCGGCACCGGGTCACCATGACCTCGTTCGTGCCGTCCATGCTGAGCGTGTTCGCCTCCAGCGCCTCGTCGGCCGAATGCCTGTCGCTGCGTGCGGTTCTGGTCGCCGGTGAGGCGCTGCCGCCGGCCACCGTGACCGCTTTCCGCCGCTTCTCCACCGCGGCCGTGCACAACCTGTACGGCCCGACCGAGTTCACCGTGCACGCCACCTACGCGCCCATCGACGCGCCCGTGGTCACCTCGGTGCCCATCGGCCGCCCGGTGTGGAACGCGCAGACCTATGTGCTGGACGAGGGCCTGCGCCCGGTGCCCGCGGGCGTCCCGGGTGAGCTCTACCTGGGCGGTGTCCAGGTGGCGCGCGGCTACTTCGGCCGACCGGACCTGAGCGCCGAGCGCTTCGTCGCCAACCCCTACGGCGAGCCGGGTTCGCGCCTGTACCGCACCGGTGACCTGGTGCGCTGGAACCATGGGCGCTCCGCAGGCTCCGCGCCCGCGGGCGGAATCGGCCACGGCATTCTCGAATACATCGGCCGCACCGACTTCCAGGTGAAGTTCCGCGGCCAGCGCATCGAGCTCGGCGAGATCGAGACCGCGCTGCTGGACCACCCCAAGGTGCAGCAGGCCGTGGTGCTGGTCATCGACACCGTGGCCGGCGATCAGCTGGTCGCCTACATCGTGGCCGGCGGCCCGGTGGATCTGGACGGCGTCAAGACCTCATTGCAGCGCACCCTGCCCGCCTACATGGTGCCGGGTTCGATCATGGTGCTGGACGCGTTCCCAGTGAACGCCTCCGGCAAGCTGGACCGCCGCGCGCTGCCCGCGCCGCGCTTCGAGGTGCGCGAATTCCGTGCTCCGACAACGCCGATCGAGGAGATCGTCGCCCAGATCTTCGGCGAGGTGCTGGGCATCGCCCGGGTCGGCGTCGACGACGACTTCTTCGAACTGGGCGGCAACTCGCTCATCGCCACCCAGGTGGCGACCCGGCTGGGTACGGCCCTCGACACCCGTGTGCCGGTGCGCATGCTGTTCGAGGCCGCCACCGTGGAAGCCCTGGCGGCCCGGGTGGAATCGCATGTCGGCGACGGCGGCCGCAAGGCCCTGGTGGCCCGCGAGCGGCCCAGCGAGGTCCCGCTTTCACTGGCGCAGCAGCGCATGTGGTTCCTCAACCGCTTCGACACCGCCTCGGCGGTGAACAACATCCCGGTCGCCATCCGGCTCTCCGGTGAGCTCGATATCGCGGCCCTGCAGGTCGCGGTCATCGACGTCATCGACCGCCACGAGTCGCTGCGCACCGTCTTCCCGGAGACCGCGCACGGCCCGGTGCAGCGGGTGCTGGACGCCGCGCAGATCGTGCCCGACCTGACGCCGGTGCCGGTCACCGAGTCCAATCTGATCGAGCACCTGGTCGAGCTGGCCACCATGGCCTTCGACGTCACCGACGAAGTGCCCTTGCACGCCGCGCTTTTCGAGATCAGCGAGTCCGAGTACATCCTCGGCATGGTGGTCCACCACATCAGCGCCGACGGCTGGTCCATGGGCCCGCTGGCCCGCGACGTCATGGTCGCCTACGCCGCCCGCACCTCATGGGAGGCCCCGGCCTGGGCGGAGCTGCCGGTGCAGTACGCCGATTACGCGCTGTGGCAGCGCGAGGTGCTGGGCTCGGAGGACGATCCGGATTCGCTGATCGCCAAGCAGATCCGCTACTGGACCGACGCGCTCGCCGATCTGCCGGACGAGCTGGTGCTGCCCGCCGACCGGCAGCGTCCGGCGGTGGCCAGCTACCAGGGTGGCACCTATCCGTTCGCCATCTCCGCCGAAACTCAGCAGGCGCTGGTGGATCTGGGCCGCCGGCACAATGCCTCGCTGTTCATGGTCATGCACAGCGCGCTCGCGGTACTGCTGGCCCGCCTGTCCGGGACCGGCGACATCGCCATCGGCACCCCGGTGCACGGCCGCGGTGAGGCCGCGCTCGACGACCTCATCGGCATGTTCGTCAACACCCTGGTGCTGCGCACCGAGGTAGACGGCACCGAGACCTTCGCCGATCTGCTGGCTCGCTCCCGCGATACCGACCTGCACGCTTTCGCGCACGCGGATGTGCCGTTCGAGCGGCTGGTCGAGGTGCTCAACCCGGCCCGGTCGCAGGCTCGCCACCCGCTGTTCCAGGTCATGCTGACCTTCCAGAACACTCGGCAGGCGAGCCTGGAACTGCCCGGGCTCTCGGTCAACGGCATCGACTACGACGCCCGCCTGGCCAAGTTCGACCTGCAGCTGACCCTGCAGGAGGCCCAGGACGATCACGGCGAGAACGCCGGTATGTCCGCCGAGATCTCCTATGCGCTGGACCTTTTCGACGAGCCCACCATCGCGGCCTTCGCGCACCGCCTGGACCTGATCCTGGCGGCCGTTGTCGCGGACCCGGACCGGCCGCTCGGCGATATCGACCTGCTGGTCGCCGACGAGCGCGAGCGCGTGCTCGACGAGTGGAACGACACCGCGTTCAACCTGGCGCGGGTGCTGCCCGCGCTGCCGGAGGGCGAGGCGGCGACGCTGGTGTCGCTCTTCGAGGCACAGGCTCTGACCAGCCCTGATGCGCCTGCCGTGGAATTCGAGGGGACGGCTCTGTCCTATGCCGAGTTCTCGGCGCGGGTGCACAAGCTGGCCCGCAAGCTCATCGCCCAGGGCGTGGGCGCGGAATCGCATGTGGCACTGGCCATCCGGCGCTCGCTGGATCTGGTCGTCGCCATGTACGCGGTGCTGGAGGCCGGTGGTGCGTACGTGCCGCTGGATCCGGATCAGCCCGACGAGCGCATCGACTACGTGCTCGACACCGCCCGCCCGGTCGCGATCCTCACCACCAGCCGCGACGATTTCGTCACCGGCCGCAATGTGCCGGTGCTCGAGGTCGACACGCTGAACCTGGAGGACTACTCCGACGCGCCGATCACGGATGCCGAACGGGGACAGGCGATCCGGCCCGAGCACACGGCCTACGTCATCTTCACGTCCGGTTCGACCGGCCGCCCGAAGGGCGTCGCGGTCGAGCATGGTGCGATCGTGAACCGCCTGCTGTGGATGCAGCACGAGTACCCGATCGACGCGAACGACGCTGTCCTGCAGAAGACCCCGGCCACCTTCGACGTGTCGGTGTGGGAGTTCTTCTGGCCTCTGCAGACCGGCGCCCGCCTGGTGGTCGCCCGGCCGGACGGCCACCGCGACCCGGTGTACCTGGCCCAGGTCATCGCCGAGACCGGCATCACCACGGCCCACTTCGTGCCGTCGATGCTGTCGGTGTTCGTCGCCACCCTCGGCAACGAGAACGGCGACTCCTCGCTCCCCGCACCGCGTTTGCGGCAGGTGTTCGCCTCGGGTGAGGCGCTGCCCGCGCCGACCGCGCAGAAGCTGCGCGAGCTGACCGGCGCCCGCCTGCACAACCTGTACGGCCCGACCGAAGCGGCCGTCGACGTCACCTACCACGAGGTCGTGGACACCGACACCGTGTTCGTGCCGATCGGCCGTCCGGTGTGGAACACCGAGACCTACGTGCTCGACGCCCGCCTGCACCCGGTCGCGCCGGGTGTCGCGGGTGAGCTCTATCTGGCGGGCGATCAGCTGGCGCGCGGCTACCTCGGCCGCCCCGACCTGTCGGCGGATCGCTTCGTCGCCAACCCGTTCGTCTCCGGCGACCGCATGTACCGCACCGGCGACCTGGTCTCCTGGACCGCCGACGGTGAACTGAACTACCTGGGCCGCACCGACTTCCAGGTGAAGCTGCGCGGTCTGCGCATCGAGCTGGGTGAGATCGAGGCGGCGCTGCTGGCGCAGCCGGGCGTCGCCCAGTCGGTCGTGGTGGTGCGCACCGACGCGCACGCCGGTGACCAGCTGGTCGGCTATGTGGTGCGCGAGCCCGAGGCGGTCGTGGACGTCGACGCGGTCAAGGCCGCGCTGAGCGGCTCGCTGCCCGCGTACATGGTCCCGGCCGCGCTCGTGGTGCTGGACGCCTTCCCGGTCAACGCCTCCGGCAAGCTGGACCGCCGGGCCCTGCCCGCACCGGTCTTCGAGGCCAAGCGCTTCCGCGCCCCCTCGACCCCGATCGAGGAGATCATCGCGCAGATCTTCGCCGACCTGCTCGGCGTCGAGCGCGTCGGCGTGGACGACGACTTCTTCGAGCTGGGCGGCAACTCGCTGGTCGCCACGCAGGTGGTGGCCCGCCTGGCCGCCGCGCTGAACGCCGAGATCGGCGTGCGCGTGCTGTTCGAGGCCCCGACCGTGGCCGCGCTGGCCGCCCGCGTGGAGTCGCACGCGGGAACCGGTGTGCGCCAGGCGCTCACGGTTCGGTCCCGGCCGGAGTACCCGCCGCTGTCGCTGGCGCAGCAGCGCATGTGGTTCCTCAACCGGTTCGATCCGGAATCTGCCGCCAACAACATCCCGGCGGCCGTAAGGCTCACCGGCGCACTGGATCTCGACGCCATGCGCGGGGCCATCGCCGACGTGGTGGCGCGGCACGAGTCGCTGCGCACCCTCTACCCGTCGCACGAGGGCGTCGCCTACCAGAAGGTGCTGCCCACCGGCCGCGCCATCCCCGAGCTGGATGTGCTGGACGTGACCGAGGGCGAATTGTTCGCCGCGGTCTACGACTTCGCCGCTCGCGGCTTCGACGTCACCACCGAGACCGCCGTCCGCCTGCGCGCCTACCGCCTCGCGGCCGACGATCACGTGCTGGTGCTGGTGGCCCACCACATCGCCGCCGACGGTTTCTCCATGAACCCGCTGGTGCGCGACCTCATGACCGCCTACATCGCGCGCAGCAACGGCGAGACCCCGGGCTGGACCGAACTGCCGGTGCAGTACGCGGATTACGCGCTGTGGCAGCGGGAAACGCTGGGCTCGGAAGAGGATCCGCGCTCGCTCATCACCGAGCAGCTCGACTACTGGCGCGACACCCTGTCCGGCCTGCCGGACGAGCTGCGCCTGTCGGCCAAGCCGCGCCCGGCCGTCGCGTCCTACGACGCCGGCACCCACCGGTTCCAGGTGCCCGGCGAGCTCATCGCCGGGCTGAACCGGGTGGCGCAGTCCAACGGCACGACCCTGTTCATGGTGGTGCACAGTGCTTTCGCCGCGCTGCTGGCGCGCCTGAGCGGCACCGAGGACATCGCGGTCGGCATTCCGGTGGCGGGCCGTGGCGAGCAGGCGCTCGACGACCTCGTCGGTATGTTCGTCAACACCCTGGTGCTGCGGTCGCCGGTCGACACCGGCACCAGCTTCACCGACCTGCTGAAGACCGTGCGCGAGCGCGATCTGCAGGCCTTCGCCCACGCGGATGTGCCGTTCGAGCGGCTGGTCGAGGTGCTCAACCCGGCCCGCTCGCAGGCCCGGCACCCGCTGTTCCAGGTCATGCTGTCGTTCCAGAACCTGGGCCGCACCTCGCTGGAACTACCGGGTCTGAGCGTGTCCGAGCTGGCCATCGACCAGCAGTCGGCCAAGTTCGACCTGCAGCTGACACTGAGCGAGGTCATCGGCGGTGCCGCGGCGGGCCGCGAATTCGATACCGCGGCGGGCCGCGAATTCGATACCGCGGCGGGCCGCGAATCCGATACCGCGGCCATGGACGCTGAACTCGTCTATGCGACAGACCTTTTCGACGCGCAGTACGCCGACGTCTTCGCGCAGCGCTTCGTCGCCATGCTCACCGCGGTGGCCGTGGATCCGACCCAGCTGGTCGGCGATGTCGAGCTGCTGAGCGCGGCCGAGCGTCGCCAGCTGCTGGTGGGCTGGAACGAGACCGCGTTCGAGCTGGACACCGCGCTGCCGGAGATCTCCGAAGGCGCTGCGGCGACGCTGGTTTCGCTGTTCGAGGCACAGGTCGCGCTGACTCCCGAAGCGACCGCGGTCACCTTCGAGGGGACACCCGGGCGGAGCCCGGAAAACAAGACACAGTTGTCCTATGCCGAGTTCGCGGCGCGTGTCCGCAAGCTCGCGCGCTGGCTCATCGCCGAGGGCGTCGGACCGGAATCCTTTGTGGCGCTGGGCATGCGCCGCTCCATCGACCTGGTCGCGGGTATGTACGCGGTCACCGTCGCCGGTGGCGCGTACGTGCCGCTGGATCCGGATCACCCGGCCGAGCGCACCCAGTACATCCTCGACACCGCGAAGCCGGTATGCGTGCTGACCTCCGGGGACGACCTGGAAGGCGTCGACGCGCGCCAGATCCGGATCGACGAGCTGGACCTGTCCGGCTTCGCCGACACCCTGGTCGCCGACACCGAGCGCCGAGCGCCGCTGCGTCCGGCGAACACCGCGTACGTGATCTTCACGTCGGGCTCGACCGGCCGTCCCAAGGGTGTGGCCGTGAGCCATGCCGCGATCGTGAACCGCCTCGTCTGGATGCACGCCCAGTACGGGCTGGCCGCCTACGACGTGGTGCTGCAGAAGACCCCCGCCACCTTCGACGTGTCGGTGTGGGAGTTCTTCTGGCCCTTGCAGGTCGGCGCCCGCCTGGTGGTCGCCAAGCCGGACGGCCACCGCGATCCGGCCTACCTGGCCGAGATCATCGTCCGCGAGGGCGTCACGGTCACCCACTTCGTGCCGTCCATGCTGGCCGTCTTCGTGGCCGAGCCGGGCGCGGCCGACTGCGTCAGCCTGACCAATGTCTTCGCCTCCGGTGAGGGCCTGCCCGCGCCGACCGCGCAGAAGCTGCGCGAGCTGACCGGCGCCCGCCTGCACAACCTGTACGGCCCCACCGAGGCCGCGGTCGACGTGACCTTCCACGAGGTGACCGACGCCGACCTGGCCTCGGTGCCGATCGGCGCGCCGGTCTTCAACACCCAGGTGTACGTGCTGGATTCGCGCCTGAGGCCGGTTCCGGTGGGTGTCGCGGGTGAGCTGTACCTGGCGGGCGATCAGCTGGCCACCGGCTATGTGGCCCGCCCCGACCTGACCTCGGATCGCTTCGTGGCCAACCCCTTCGGCGACGGCGTCCGCATGTACCGCACCGGTGACCTGGTCACCTGGACCGGCAATGGCGAGCTGGAGTACCTGGGCCGCACCGACTTCCAGGTGAAGCTGCGTGGTCTGCGCATCGAGCTCGGCGAGATCGAGTCGGCGCTCACCGCGCTGCCGTCGATCGCCCAGTCCGTGGTCGTCGTGCGCAACGACGAGCGCACCGGCGATCAGCTGGTCGCCTACCTGATCGCCGCCGACGGTCACCTCGACCTCGACGCGGTCAAGGACGAACTGTCCGACCAGCTTCCGGCCTACATGGTTCCGGCCGCCTTCATGGTGCTGGACGCCTTCCCGCTCAATGCCTCCGGCAAGCTGGACCGCAAGCAGCTACCCGCGCCGACGTTCGCCGCCAAGGCCTTCCGCGCCCCGGCCACGCCGGTGCAGCAGACGGTCGCCGGCACCATCGCCGACGTGCTCGGCCTGGACCGGGTCGGCCTGGACGACGACTTCTTCGAGTTGGGCGGCAACTCGCTCATCGCCACCCAGGTGATCGCGCGCCTGTCCGCTGCCCTGGATGCCGACATCCCGCTGCGCGCGCTGTTCGAGGCCACCACCGTGGCCGCCCTTGCCGCGCAACTCGAATCGCGCGTCGGCACCGGCGCCCGCGCGGCGCTGGCCGCCCAGGAGCGCCCGGAGCTGGTGCCGCTGTCGCTCGCGCAGCAGCGCATGTGGTTCCTGAACCGCTTCGACAACCGCACCGCGGTCAACAACATCCCGGTGGCGCTGAAGCTCACCGGCGCGATCGACTCGGCCGCCTTCACCGCCGCCATCGGCGACGTGCTGGCCCGCCACGAGTCGCTGCGCACCATCTACCCCGAGGTCGAGGGCGATGGCTACCAGCGCATCCTGCCGCTGTCCGAGGTCGACTTCGAGGTGCGGACCGAGACCGTCACCGCGGCTGACCTGACCGCGCGCATCACGCAGCTCGCGAGCGTGTTCTTCGACGTCACCCGCGAACTGCCGTTCCGCGCCACCGTGCTCAGCCTCGGCGAGGCTGCGTCCAACACGGCGGTCGCGGGGCCCTCCGTGGTTACGCAGGCAAGCGCGGAGAGGCGGAGCGACTCCTCCGGGCCTGACGCGCCCGCCGAGCATGTGGTGGTGCTGGTGCTGCACCACATCAGCGCGGACGGCGTCTCGTTGCGCCCGCTGCTGCGGGATGTGGTGGCCGCCTACCTGTCCCGCAGCACCGGCGAGGCCCCGGCCTGGTCGCCGCTGCCGGTGCAGTACGCGGACTACACGCTGTGGCAGCGCGAGATCCTCGGCGCGGAAACCGATTCCGAGTCCCTCGCGGCCCAGCAGATCGCCTACTGGACCGACCGGCTGGCCGACCTGCCCGAGCAGATCGAGCTGCCCGCCGACCGCCCGCGACCGGAGATCGCCACCAATGCCGGTGGCACCTACGACTTCTCGATCGACGCCGAGCTGCACCGCGCCCTGACCGGCGTGGCCCGCGAGCACGACGTCACCCTGTTCATGCTGGTGCACGCCGCCCTGGCCACCTGGGCCGCGCGCCTGTCCCGCGCCACCGACATCGCCATCGGCACCCCCGTCGCGGGCCGCGGCGAACGCGCGTTGGACGACCTGGTCGGCATGTTCGTCAACACCCTGGTGCTGCGCAGCGAGGTACGGCCGGACGCCGCCTTCCGCGACCTGCTGGCCCAGGTGCGCCGTACCGACCTGGCCGCCTTCGCGCACGCCGATGTGCCGTTCGAGCGCCTCGTCGACGTGCTCAGCCCGGTCCGCTCGCAGGCGCACCACCCGCTGTTCCAGGTGGCGCTGACCTTCGAGGCCGCCGGGGCCAAGGACGCCGCGGCGGTCGCGCTGCCGGGCTTGGAGCTCGAGGTCGTCGAATTCGACCCGGGCACCGCGAAGTTCGACGTGCAGCTCACCGTGAGCGAGCGCGCCGACGGCTCGCTGGGCCTGTCCTGGAACTACGCTGCCGACCTGTTCGACGCCGAGACGGTCGTCTCCTTCGCCGAGCGCCTGGTCCGCATCCTGCGCGCGGTCGCCGAGGATCCGGCCGCGCTCATCGGCGATATCGACCTGCTGGGCGAGAGCGAACGTCACAATGTGGCCGAGCACTGGGTCTCCGCGGGCGAGGACATCGTCGCCCTGGCCCGGACCGCGCGGGCCGCGGTCGCCGACGCCGAACGCGCTGTCGCCGACGGCACCTCGGGCATCGCGCCCGAGGCCGCCGCCCTCCTCGCACTGGGCGCGTCCGCCGAGCGCCTGGCCAACCCGCTGGCCGCCCTGGCCAGCCCGTTCGTGGCGGCCGACGCCACCCTGTCGAGCCTGTTCGACCTGGCCGTGGCCGCGCATCCGGAGCGCGTCGCGGTGCGCTTCGGCGACGAGGAACTCACCTACTTCGACCTGGACCGCCGCGCGAATGTGTTGGCGCGCCGCCTGATCGGCGAGGGCGCGGGACCGGAATCGCTGGTCGCGGTGCTGCTGCCGCGTTCGGCGGATCTGGTGGTGGCGCTGCTGGCCGTTATCAAGACCGGTGCGGGCTACGTGCCGATCGATCCCACCTACCCGGCCGACCGCATCGCCTACGTGCTCTCGGACGCGCGGCCGACCAGCGTGATCACCGACTCGACCGTGCAGGTCGAGCTGCCCGTCGAGCTGAACACCGTACTGCTGGACGGATTCTCGCTGGAGGCGGGCAATATCGTGGACGCGGCCGACGGGCCGGTCACCGATGCCGACCGCCGGGCCGCGCTGCGCCCGGACCACGTCGCCTATGTCATCTACACCTCCGGCTCCACCGGCCGCCCCAAGGGCGTCGCGGTGGCGCACCGGAATGTGGTGCGGCTCATGGCGAACACCGATCGTGAGTTCGGCTTCGGCCCCGACGACGTGTGGACCCTGTTCCACTCCTACGCCTTCGACTTCTCGGTGTGGGAGCTGTGGGGCCCGCTGCTCTACGGCGGCAAGCTCGTCGTGGTCGACTACTACGTCTCCCGCTCGCCCGAGCAGTTCCTGGAACTGCTGCGCCGCGAACAGGTCACGGTGCTCAACCAGACCCCGTCGGCCTTCTACCAGCTGGCCGAGGCGGACCGGATCGCTACCTCGGCGAGCCGAGAATTGGATACCTCGGCGAGCCGAGAATTGGATACCTCGGCGAGCCGAGAATTGGATACGGCCGCCGGTGACCAGCAGTCGCTGGCGCTGCGCTACGTCATCTTCGGCGGTGAGGCGCTCGAGCTGCGCCGTCTGTCGGATTGGGTTGCCCGCCACGGTGCTGGGTCTGATGGCCGCTCCGCAAGCTCCGCGGCTGGCACCCCGTACCTGGTGAACATGTACGGCATCACCGAGACCACCGTGCACGTCTCGGTGCGCGTGCTCGATGCCGACACCATCGCCGCCGCCACCGGTTCGGTGGTCGGCCGGGCCATCGCGGGCCTGCGTGTCTACGTCCTCGACGACCGACTGCACCCGGTGCCGGTCGGTGTCGCGGGCGAAATGTACGTCGCCGGACCGCAATTGGCGCGTGGCTACCTGGGCCGCCCGGATCTGTCCGCGGCCCGTTTCGTGGCCAGCCCCTTCGGGGTGCCGGGCGAGCGTCTGTACCGCTCCGGCGACGTGGCGCGTTGGAACCGCTTCGGTGAGCTCGAATACCTGGGCCGCGCCGACGACCAGGTCAAGGTGCGCGGCTTCCGCATCGAGCTCGGTGAGATCGAGTCGGCCGTGCTGGCCCAGCCGGGTGTGGCCCAGGCCGCGGTCATCGTGCGCGAGGACCAGCCGGGCGATCAGCGCATCGTGGCCTACGTGGTGCCAGCCGTGGCGAGCCGCGAAATGGAAGCCGTGGCGAGCCGCGAAATGGAAGCCGTGGCGAGCCGCGAAGTGGAAGCCGTGGCGAGCCGCGAAATGGAAACGGACGGCATCTCCTTCGCTGCCGACGCGGTCCGCGACGGCGCGGCCGAGCTGCTGCCGTCCTACATGGTTCCCTCCGCCATCGTGGTGTTGGACCGGATCCCGTTGACTGTCAACGGCAAGCTGGACCGCCGGGCGCTCCCGGCCCCGGCCGCGCAGGCGCGTGCCTTCCGCGCTCCGGAGACCCCGGTGCAGGAGACGGTCGCGGCCGTCTTCGCCGAGGTTCTGGATCTGCCGCGGGTCGGTCTGGATGACGACTTCTTCGATCTGGGCGGCAACTCGCTCATCGCCACCCGTGTCGTGTCGCGCATCGGCGCGGCCCTGGACACCACGGTCGCGGTGCGCACCCTGTTCGAGGCCACCACGGTCGAGGCCCTGGCGGCCCGCATCGAGTCGCACGCCGACGGCGCGTCCCGCGCCAAGCTGGTGGCCCGCACCCGGACCGCCGGTGAGCTGGTGCCGCTGTCGTTCGCGCAGCAGCGCATGTGGTTCCTGAACCAGTACGACACCTCGTCGGCGGCCTACAACCTGCCGCTGGCCATCCGACTCACCGGTGAACTCGACACCGCCGCACTGGAACTCGCGGTCGCGGACGTGGTCCGTCGCCACGAGTCGCTGCGCACCCGGTACCCGGAGCACGGCGGAACCCCGATGCAGGTGGTCGTCCCGGCCGAGGAGATCGCCCTCGACCTGCGGCCGGTCACCGTGGCGGCCGAGGACGTGACCGCCACCGTGACCGCCTTCGCCACGCTGGGCTTCGATGTGGCCGAACAGGTTCCGCTGCGCGCCCGCCTGTTCCGCGTCGGCGGCGAGGATGCCACCGAGTACGTGCTGGTGGTGGTCGTGCACCACATCGCCGGTGATGGTTTCTCGATGTCGCCGCTGGTCCGCGACGTGATGGTCGCCTACACCGCGCGCAACCAGGGCGCGGTTCCGGGCTGGGCCCCGCTGGCCGTCCAGTACGCCGACTTCGCCGTCTGGCAGCGTGAAGTGCTGGGCTCGGAAGAGGATTCGTCCTCGATCATGGCGCGGCAGGTGGCCTACTGGCAGCGGGTGCTCGGCGGCGTGCCCGACGAGCTGGCTTTGCCGACCGACCGCCCGCGCCCGGCCATCGCCTCGCATCGCGGCGCGACGCTGCAGCGGACGCTGTCGCCGGAGCTCATCGCGGCGCTGGAAGACGTTGCCCGACAGCGGGGTTCGTCGCTGTTCATGGTCATGCACAGCGCTCTGGCGGTGCTGCTGGCCCGGCTGTCCGGCGGCGACGACATCGCGGTCGGCACCCCGGTCGCCGGTCGCGGTGAGGCCGCCCTCGACGACCTGGTCGGCATGTTCGTCAACACCCTGGTGCTGCGGACCGGTATCGACCCGGCCGAGTCGTTCACCGACCTGCTGGACCGCGTGCGGCACACCGACCTCGATGCCTTCGGCAATGCCGACGTGCCGTTCGAGCGGCTGGTGGAGCTGCTCGCGCCCGAGCGCTCGCAGGCCCGCAACCCGCTGTTCCAGGTCATGCTGGCGTTCCAGAACCTGGACCGCACCAGCATCGAGCTGCCGGGGCTGACCGTCTCCACACTCGACCTCGACGAGAGCATCTCCCGCTTCGATCTGCAGTTCACGCTGTCGGAGCAGGACTCCGGGATGGCGCTGGCGCTGACCTACGCCACCGACCTGTTCGACGCGGCCACCGCGGCCGGATTCGCGCAGCGCTGGGTGCGGGTGCTCGAGGCCGTCGCGGCCGACCCGGAGATCGGCGTCGGCGCGATCGACATCCTGGATCAGGACGAACGCGCCGATCTGGTGGCCCGTTTCGGCCTGCCGGCCGTTCCGGCGCGCACGCTGCCCGAGCTCATCGCCGACGCCGTCGCCATCGATCCGGCCGCGACCGCGGTCGTGTTCCAGGGGAGGAGTCTGTCCTACGGCGAGCTGGATGCCCGCTCGAACCGCCTGGCGCGCTTGCTCATCGAGCGCGGCATCGGCGCCGAGGATCTGGTCGCTGTGGCCGTGCCGCGGTCGGACGACTCCTACCTCGCCGAATGGGCGGTGTCCAAGACCGGTGCGGCCTTCGTGCCGGTGGACCCGAACTACCCGGCCGACCGTATCGCCCACATGGTCACCGACTCCGGTTCGCCGGTCGGCCTCACCGTGGCGTCGGTGCGCGCGGACATGCCGGACTCGGTCGAGTGGCTGGTGCTCGACGAGCTGGAGCAAGCGTTGGGAGGTGGAGCGAACGCCTTCGCGGACACCGCGATCGCCGACGCCGAGCGGGCGCGCCCGCTGCGTCCGGAGCACCCGGCCTACGTCATCTACACCTCCGGTTCTACCGGTGTGCCCAAGGGCGTCGTGGTCACCCACGCGGGTCTGGCCAACTTCAGCGTCGAGCAGGCCGAGCGGTACGCGCTCGACTCCTCCTCGCGCGCACTGCATTTCGCGTCGCCGTCGTTCGACGCGTCCATGCTGGAGTTCCTGCTCGCCATCGGCAAGGGCGGCACCCTCGTGGTCGTCCCGCCGGGCACCTACGGCGGCGAGGAGCTCGCCGAGCTGATCCGCCGCGAGCGGGCCACCCACGCCTTCATCACCCCGGCCGCGCTGTCCACCTTCGGACCGGCGGGCCTGGACTCGCTGCGCGTGCTGGTCGCCGGTGGTGAAGCCGTCCCGGCCGATCTGGTGGAGAAGTGGGCGGTGCCGATCGGAGAGGGGACCCAGCCGGACGGCACCGTTCGTGCCTTCCACAACGGGTACGGCCCGACCGAGACCACCATCATGACCAATATCAGCGATGCGCTGGTGCCGGGTGACCTGGTCACCATCGGCGGTCCCATCCGGGGCATGCAGTCGCTGATCCTCGACAACCGCCTGCGCCCCGTTCCGGTGGGTGTCGCGGGTGAGCTCTACCTGTCGGGGATTCAGCTGGCGCGCGGCTATCACGCGCGGCCGAGCCTGACCGCCGACCGGTTCGTCGCCAACCCGTATGTAGCGGGCGAGCGTATGTACCGCACCGGTGACGTGGTGCGGTGGACCCCGGACGGCTTGGTCGAGTACGTCGGTCGTTCCGACTTCCAGGTGAAGGTGCGTGGTTTCCGCATCGAGCTCGGCGAGATCGACGCCGCGCTGGCCTCGCACGAGTCCGTCGACTTCGCGGTCACCGTGGGCCACAAGAACGCCGCCGGCGCGACGTCGCTGGTGTCGTACGTGGTTGCCACGCCGGGTCATTCGATCGATGTAGCGGCCGTGACAGCGCACGTCGAGGCGCGGTTGCCCGCGTACATGGTGCCGTCGGCGGTCATGGTCATCGACCGGGTGCCGCTGACGCCGGTCGGCAAGCTGGACCGCCGGGCCCTGCCCGAGCCGGTCTTCGCCACCGAGGTGGTCTTCCGCGCGCCGCGCAATGCTCTCGAGCACACCATCGCCGAGGTCTTCGCCGAGGTGCTGGGCCTGGAGCGGGTCGGCATCGACGACTCGTTCTTCGCCCTGGGCGGTGACTCCATCGTCTCCATCCAGCTGGTGTCACGGGCCAAGGCGCGTGGCGTGGTGTTCTCGCCGCGCGACGTGTTCGAGCAGCGCACTGTCTCCGGCCTGGCCGCCGTCGCGGAAACCACGGACGGCCAGGGCGATTCGGCCCCGCAGCTGACCGAGTTGCCGGGCGGCGGCGTGGGTGTCATGCCGTTGACCCCGGTGGTCCGCTTCATGGCGGGACGGTCGGGCGAGTTCGGCCGCTTCAACCAGACCATGGCGCTGGAACTGCCGATCGGTATCGATCGCGCGGGCATCGCCGCCACCGTCGGCGCGGTCATCGACCGCCACGACATGCTGCGGGCGCGCCTGCGCCGAGTGCCGGACGCGGACTGGATCGTCGAGACCGGGGCTCCCGGCACCGTCGACGCGGATTCGCTGATCGACCGCACCGAGTTCGACGCGGCCGTCACCGACGAGCAGCTGTTCGAGATCGCCACGGCCGCACTGGATGCCACCCTCGACAAGCTGGATCCCGCTGCGGGACAGGTAATCCGGTTCGTGTGGCTGGAGCCGTCCGACAACTCCCGGGCGGGTCGCCTCGTCGTCGCCGCGCACCACCTCGTGGTCGACGGCGTCACCTGGCGAATCCTGGTGCCGGACTTCGTGACCGCGTGGGGCCAGCTGTCCGCCGGGCAGACCCCCGAGCTGGTCGCCCCCGCCACCAGCATGCGCACCTGGGCACACGCCCTCGAGCGCGAGGCCGCCACCGACGAGCGCGTCGCCGAACTCGACTTCTGGCGCGATGTCATCGAGGGCCCGGACCCGCTGCTCACCGAGCGCGCGATGGACCCGGCCGTGGATGTCACCGCCACCGTCGTCAAGCACCGCGTCGAGCTGTCGGCCGAGGCGACCAAGTCGCTGCTGACGACAGTGCCCGCGCTGTTCCACGGCGGTGTCAACGACGGTCTGCTGACCGCACTCGCGTTGGCGGTGGCCAAGTTCCGCGCTGCCAAGGGACCGGGGCAGAACGCCGGGGGGCAGAACGCCGGGGGGCAGAACGCCGGGGGGCAGAACGCCGGGGGGCAGAACACAGCTCTCGTCCGGCTGGAGGGCCACGGTCGTGAGGAGGAGGTCGTGCCCGGCGCCGACCTGTCTCGCACGGTCGGCTGGTTCACCGCCATCTTCCCGGTGCGCTTCGATCTGTCGGGTATCGACGTGGACGCCGCCCTCACCGGCGGGCCCGCCATGGGCCGGGCCATCAAGGCGGTCAAGGAGCAGCTGCTCGCGGTGCCCGACAAGGGCATCGGTTACGGCCTGCTGCGCTACATGAACTCCGACACCGCGACCCAGTTGCCCAAGCTGCTGCCGGGTCAGGTCAGCTTCAACTACCTGGGCCGGGTCAACGAGGGCGACGTGCCCGAGGCGCTGCGCGGCTTCGGCTGGATTCCGGCGCCCGAGCTGGCCGAGCTGGCGGGCGCCTACGACGCCGACATGCCGGCCATGGCCCCGATCGACATCAACGCCATCGTGGCCGGTGACAAGCTGACCGCGAATATCGGCTACCCGAGCACGCTGCTCTCCGCCGACGAGATCGCCGAGTTCGCGGCGCTGTGGACCGCGGCGCTGGAAGCCGTTGCGCGGCACGCGGAATCGGCGCAGGCGGGCGGGCACACCCCGTCCGACTTCGGCCTGGTGCGCGTCACCCAGCGCGATATCGACGGCTGGGAGAAGCAGTACGGTGCGCTGAACCAGGTGTGGCCGCTGTCCGCGCTGCAGGCCGGTCTGCTCTTCCACGCGCAGCTGGCCGCCACCTCGGTGGACGTGTACACCGCGCAGGCGGTGCTCACCCTCGAAGGCCGCGTCGACGCCGACCGGCTGCGGTCGGCCGCGCAGGCGCTCATCGAACGCCACGAAATCCTGCGCACCGCCTACGTGAACGACGCGTCGGGTGCTCCGGTGCAGGTGGTCATCGACGGCGTGAAGGTCGCGTGGACCAACCACGACCTCACCGATATCGCCGACGACGCCGCCCGAGTCGCGCGTGCGGCGGAGATCATCGCCGCCGACCGCGTGCAGCGCTTCGATCTGACCGAGCCGCCGCTCATCCGCTACACCCTGGTGCGGACCGCCGCGAACAGCTACCAACTGGCGGTGGCCAACCACCACATCCTGCTCGACGGCTGGTCCATGCCGCTGCTCATGCAGGACCTGCTGGTGCTGTACGCGACGCACTCCGATACCGCGGTGCTGCCGCCGGTGCGCTCCTACCGCTACTTCCTGGAATGGGTTGCGCAGCAGGACCGTCCGGCCTCGCTGGCGGCGTGGCAGAAGTCGCTGCTGGGTGTCTCCGAGCCGACCCTGCTGACCCGTCCGGACCCGAGCCACGAGATCACCGCCCTGTCGGGCGAGTACTTCTTCGACCTGGACGAGGCCGCGACCGCGCGCCTGACCGCGCTGGCCGCCGACCTCGGCGTCACCCCGAACACCGTGCTCCAGGTGGCCTGGGGCATCCTGCTCGGCCGCCTCACCGGCCGCGAGGACGTGCTGTTCGGCACTACGGTGTCCGGCCGTCCGGCCCAGCTGTCCGGCGTCGAGTCCATGGTGGGTCTGTTCATCAACACCGTGCCGGTGCGGGTCGCCTTCGACCCGGCCGAGCCGGCGAGCGCACTGCTCACCCGCACCCAGGGCGAGCAGGCCGATCTGCTCGACCACCACTACGTGGGCCTGGCCGATATCCAGACGGCCGCGGGCATCGGCGGACTGTTCGACACCCTGGTGGTGTTCGAGTCCTATCCCGTCGACGCGGAGGGCATCCGGTCCCAGGCCGCCGATATCGACGGCATGGCCGTCACCGGCCTGGACGCCGCGGACGCCACCCACTACCCGCTGACCCTCATCGCCCAGCTCGACACCCGCTTGCGCATCCGCGCCGGCTACCTGCGCGACCTGTTCGACGAGGACACCGTCCACCGCATCGCCGATCGCCTGATCCGGGTGCTGACCGCCATCACCACCGAACCCGCTGCGGCCGTGGGCGATATCGAACTGCTGGACGGGGCCGAGCGCGAGCTGGTCGTCGAGCGCTGGAACGACACCGCCTTCGATGTCGAGGCCGTGCTCACCGAGCGCAAGGCCGAGGCCGCGACCCTGGTCGCGATGTTCGAGGCGCAGGTCGAGCGGACTCCCGACGCGACCGCGGTCAGCTTCGAGGGGACAGCTCTGTCCTACGTCGAGTTCGCCGACCGGGTGCACCGTCTGGCCCGCTGGCTCGTCGAGCGTGGTGTCGGCGCGGAATCGTTTGTGGCGCTGGGCATGCGGCGTTCCATCGATCTGGTGGTCGGCATGTACGCCGTCACCGTGGCCGGTGCCGCCTACGTGCCGCTGGACCCGGATCACCCGGCCGAGCGCATCGAGTACATCCTCGAGACCGCCGACCCGGTGACCGTGCTGACCTCCGGCGAGGACCTGCCGATCGACACCGCGCAGGTGCGCATCGACATGCTGGATCTGGCCAGTTACTCGGCCGCTCCGCTCGGCGACGCGGAACGTCGTGCGCCGCTGCGGGAATCGAACAATGCCTACGTGATCTTCACGTCCGGTTCGACCGGCCGCCCGAAGGGTGTGGCCGTGCCGCACTCGGCCATCGTCAACCGCCTGGTGTGGATGCAGACGGCTTACGGTCTGACCGCGGACGACGTGGTGCTGCAAAAGACTCCGGCCACCTTCGACGTGTCGGTGTGGGAGTTCTTCTGGCCCTTGCAGATCGGCGCGACGCTGGTCGTGGCCAAGCCCGATGGCCACCGCGATCCGGCCTACCTCGCGGATCTCATTGCCCGCGAAGGCGTGACGGTCACCCACTTCGTGCCGTCCATGCTGGCTGTGTTCGTGGCGGAGCTCGCGAGTCGAGCCGGAGAAACCCGAATTGGACACAGCCTGCGCAAGGTCTTCGCCTCGGGTGAGGCCCTCGCGCCCAAGCCCGCGCACAGGCTGCGCGAGCTGACCGGCGCCGAGCTGCACAACCTGTACGGCCCCACCGAGGCCGCGGTCGACGTCACCTACCACCAGGTGGTGGACACCGACGTCGACACCGTGCCGATCGGCCGCCCGGTGTTCAACACCGAGGTCTACGTGCTGGATTCGCGGCTGCGTCCCGCCCCGGTCGGGGTCGCGGGTGAGCTGTACCTGGCGGGCGATCAGCTCGCCACCGGCTATGTGGCGCGCCCGGACCTCACCTCGGATCGCTTCGTCGCCAACCCCTTCGGGGACGGCGAGCGCATGTACCGCACCGGTGACCTGGTCACCTGGACCGCGGACGGTGAGCTGGAATACATCGGCCGCACCGACTTCCAGGTGAAGCTGCGTGGTCTGCGCATCGAGCTCGGCGAGATCGAATCCGCGCTCACCGCACTGGATTCCATCGCGCAGTCGGTGGTCGTGGTGCGCAGCGACGTGCACACCGGCGATCAGCTGGTCGCCTACGTCATCGCGGCGGCGGGCCACACCGTGGACGTCGAGAAGGTGCGCCTGGAGCTCGGCGAGAGCCTGCCCGCGTACATGGTGCCGTCGATCGTGATGGTGCTCGACGAGTTCCCGCTCAATGCCTCCGGCAAGCTGGACCGCAAGGCGCTGCCCGCGCCGGTGTTCGAGGCCGCGGTGTTCCGCGCCCCCGGCACGCCGGTCGAGCAGATCGTGGCCGGTGTGTTCGCCGAGATCCTCGGCCTGGACCGGGTCGGCCTGGACGACGACTTCTTCGCCCTCGGCGGTAACTCGCTCATCGCCACCCAGGTGGCGGCGCGCCTGTCGGCCGCGCTGGACACCCACCTCGGGGTGCGCGAGATCTTCGAGGCGTCGACCGTGGCCGCCCTGGCGGCGCGTGCCGAAACCCATTCCGGCGCGGGCACGCGTCAGCCGCTGGTCGCGCAGCAGCGGCCGGAGCGGCTGCCGCTGTCGCTGGCCCAGCAGCGCATGTGGTTCCTCAACCGGTTCGATCCCGAATCGGCCGTGGACAATATCCCGGCGGCCGTGCGCCTGTCGGGTCTGGTGGACCGCCAGGCCCTGCAGATCGCCGTGGCCGACGTGCTGGCGCGGCACGAGTCGCTGCGCACCCGCTTCCCGGAGATCGACGGCCAAGCGTTCCAGGAGATCGTGCCCACCGGGCAGGTCATTCCGGACCTGACCCCGGTCGAGGTCTCCGAAGCCGAACTGCCGCAGGCGCTTTCGGAGCTGGTGCTGAGCGGCTTCGACGTCACTGTGGACGTGCCGTTCCGGGCCCGCCTGTTCGAGGTCAGCCCCACCGAGCACGTGCTCGCGCTGGTGGTGCACCACATCTCGGCCGACGGCTTCTCCATGGGCCCGCTCACCCGGGATGTCATGACCGCCTACGGCGCTCGCGTCGAGGGCGGCGAGCCCGGCTGGCAGCCTTTGGATGTCCAGTACGCGGACTACGCGCTGTGGCAGCGCGCGGTGCTCGGCGACGAGACCGACGCCGAATCCGTGATCTCCCAGCAGATCTCGTACTGGCGCGACGCGCTGCGCGGCCTGCCCGATCAGCTGGACCTGCCCGCCGACCGGCCGCGTCCGGCCGTCGCGTCGGGCCGCGGTGCGACCCACGTCTTCACCGTCGATGCCGACACCCACGCCAAGCTGACCGAACTGGCCCGCACCCGCGGCGCGACGCTGTTCATGGTCATGCACTCCGCCCTGGCGGCGCTGCTGTCGCGCCTGTCGGGTGAGGCGGACATCGCGATCGGTACCCCGGTCGCCGGTCGTGGTGAACGCGCCGTCGACGACCTCATCGGCATGTTCGTCAATACCCTGGTGCTGCGCACCGAGGTGGACGGCGGCACCGGCTTCACCGAACTCCTGGACACGGTGCGCGCCACCGACATCCAGGCCTTCGGCCACGCCGACCTGCCCTTCGAGCGCCTGGTCGAGATCCTCAACCCGGCCCGCTCGCAGGCCCGGCACCCGCTGTTCCAGGTCATGCTGTCGTTCCAGAACACCGGCATCACCGAACTGGAACTGCCCGGCCTGACCGTGAGCGCCGTCGATCTACCGATCGACACCGCCAAGTTCGACCTGCAGCTGGTCCTCACCGATCGCTCCGCCTCCCCGCGCTTGCTGGGCACCCATGATGTGGCGGGCAACGGCCACGGCGCGACCCCGTCCGGCATCACCGCCGAACTGATCTACGCCACCGACCTGTTCGACGCGGCCACCATGGAGCGTTTCGCCGACCGGTTCGACCGGCTGCTGAAGGCCATTGCCGCGCAGCCGGAACGGGCCATCGGTGATATCGACCTGCTGGTCTCCGGCGAGCGCACCCGGGTGCTGCGCGACTGGAACCGCACCACCGCGGACGTCTACTCCGTGCTGGCGGAACTGACCTCCGGCACCCTGTCGGGCGAGATCACCGCCGAGGGCGAGGTCGTGCGCAGCGCCTCCGGCGATGCGGGCGGGACCCTGGTCGCGCTGTTCGAGGCTCAGGCCGAGCGGACGCCCGAGGCGACCGCGGTCAGCTTCGATGGGACGAGTCTGTCCTACGGCGAGTTCGCCGCGCGGGTGCATCAGCTCGCCCGCAAGCTCATCGAGGCCGGGGTCGGCCCGGAGAGCCTGGTGGGTCTGGGCATTCGCCGTTCGCTGGACTTGGTGGTCGCGATGTACGCGATCGTCGAGGCCGGTGGCGCGTACGTGCCGCTGGATCCGGACCAGCCGGCCGACCGCATCGACTACGTGCTCGAGACGGCCCGGCCGGTGTGCGTGCTCATCACCGAGCGGGACGGATTCACCCACGCGAGCGTGCCGACCGTCGCGGTCGACACCGTCGACCTGTCGGGTTACTCCGACGCCGTGCTGACCGATGCGGATCGCCGTGCGCCGCTGCGTGCTTCGAACACCGCCTACGTGATCTTCACCTCGGGTTCGACCGGCCGCCCGAAGGGCGTGGCGGTGCCGCACTCGGCCATCGTCAACCGCCTGGTGTGGATGCAGGCCGAGTACGGTCTGACCGCTGCCGACGTCGTGTTGCAGAAGACCCCGGCCACCTTCGATGTGTCGGTGTGGGAGTTCTTCTGGCCCTTGCAGATCGGCGCGAAGCTGGTCGTGGCCAAGCCCGACGGGCACCGGGATCCGGTGTACCTGGCCGAGACCATTGCCCGCGAAGGCGTCACGACCGCGCACTTCGTGCCGTCGATGATGTCGGTGTTCGTGGCGGAGGAGAAGGCCGCGGAATGCACTTCGCTGCAGCAGGTCTTCGCCTCGGGTGAGGCGCTGCCCACGCCGACCGCGCAGAAGCTGCGCGAACTCACCGGCGCGCGTCTGCACAACCTGTACGGCCCGACCGAAGCGGCCGTCGATGTCACCTATCACGAGGTCGTCGACACCGACACCGAGACCGTGCCGATCGGCCGCCCGGTGTTCAACACCCAGGTGTACGTGCTGGATTCGCGTCTGCACCCGGTCGCGCCGGGCATGGCGGGCGAGCTCTACCTGGCCGGCATGCAGCTGGCGCGCGGCTACGTGGCGCGCCCCGACCTGTCGTCGGATCGCTTCGTGGCCAACCCCTTCACGCCGGGCAAGCGCATGTACCGCACCGGTGACCTGGTCACCTGGACCGCGGACGGCGAGTTGGAGTACATCGGCCGCACCGACTTCCAGGTCAAGCTGCGTGGTCTGCGCATCGAGCTCGGCGAGATCGAGGCCGCGCTGACCGCTCACGAGTCGGTCGCCCAGGCGGTCGTGGTGCTGCGTTCCGACGCCCGTACCGGCGACCAGCTGGTCGCGTACGTGGTTCCGGCGCAGTCGGCTTCGACCGAACCGGTCGCGCTCGGCGCGGACGCCGTCGATGTGGAAGCCCTGCGCGACCACCTGGCCGCGCAGCTGCCGTCCTACATGGTTCCCGCCGCCTTCGTGGCCCTGGGCGCGTTCCCGCTCAGCGCCAACGGCAAGCTGGACCGCCGCGCGCTGCCCGAGCCGGAGTTCGCCGCCCGCGAATTCCGCGCCGCTGCAACGCGTGCCGAGGAGATCGTGGCCGGCGTCTTCGCCGAGGTGCTCGGACTCGAGAGCCCGGTCGGCGCGGACGACGACTTCTTCGAGTTGGGCGGCAACTCGCTGATCGCCACCCAGGTCGTCGCGCGACTGGGCGCGGCGCTCGACACCCGCATCCCCGTCCGCACCCTGTTCGACGCCCCGAGCGTGGCCGCCCTGGCCGCGCGCGTGGAAACGCAGGCGGGTACCGGTGGCCGCCGCGCGCTGGTGGCCCAGGCTCGGCCGGACGAGATCCCGCTGTCGCTGGCCCAGCAGCGCATGTGGTTCCTGAACCGCTTCGACACCGCCTCGGCCGTCAACAACATCCCGCTCGCGGTGCGCCTGACCGGCGGCCTCGACGTGGATGCCCTGCTGGCCGCCGTCGGCGACGTGCTCGAACGCCACGAGGTGCTGCGGACCGTCTACCCGGAGAACACCGAAGGCCGTGGCGTGCAGGTCATCCTGCCCGCCGACCAGGTCCGCCTGGACTCGGCCGCCAATGCCGGCATCCACGGCGGCGGCACCGGCCTGGCCCCGGTCGAGGTGGCCGAGGCCGACCTGCACGAGCGCATTGCCGAGCTGGTGCTCACCGGCTTCGACGTGACCGCCGCGGCCCCCGTGCGCGCCGGACTGTTCCGGGTCTCGGATGCCGGACAGCCCACGCACGTGCTGGTTTTCGTGGTGCACCACATCTCCGGCGACGGCTGGTCGGTGCGCCCGCTGGCCCGCGACGTCATGCTCGCCTACGCGGCCCGCGCCACCGGCGAAGCGCCGCACTGGGCGCCGCTGCCGGTGCAGTACGCCGACTTCGCGCTGTGGCAGCGCGAAACCCTCGGCGACGAGGACGACGCGGAATCGCTGATCGCCCAGCAGGTCTCCTACTGGAGCAGCGAACTGGCCGGGCTGCCCGACCAGATCGATCTGCCCTCGGATCGCCCGCGTCCGGCGGTGGCTTCCAACGCCGGTGGGGTGCACGAGTTCTCGATCGATGCCGACCTGCTGGCCGGACTCAACGGCCTGGCCCGTGAGCACGGTGCCTCGCTGTTCATGGTCGTGCACGCGGCCTTCGCGGCCCTGCTGGCGCGCCTGTCCGGCGGCGACGACATCGCCATCGGCACCGCGGTCGCGGGTCGTGGCGAGCAGGTGCTCGACGACGCCATCGGCATGTTCGTCAACACCCTGGTGCTGCGCACGGCCGTCGACTCGGGGGAGAAGTTCGCCGAGCTGCTGGCCCGCACCAAGGACACCGACCTGGCCGCCTTCGGCCACGCGGACCTGCCCTTCGAGCGCCTGGTCGAGATCCTGAACCCGGCCCGCTCGCAGGCCCGGCACCCGCTGTTCCAGGTCATGCTGTCGTTCCAGAACACCGGCGCGGCGACCTTCGCCCTGCCCGGCCTGGAAGTCGCGGGCGTGCCCCTCGATGTGGTGACCGCGAAGTTCGACCTGCACCTCAACCTGACCGAGCGCGCCGAGGGCGACGGCATGACCGCCGAATTCGCTTACGCCACCGACATGTTCGACCCGGCCACCATCGCCGCCTTCGGCGCGCGCCTGGTGCGCCTGCTCTCGGCCGTGGTCTCGGATCCGACCGCGCTGGTCGGCGATATCGAGCTGCTGGACGCGGCCGAGCGCCGCCAGGTGCTGCGCGGCTGGAACGCGACCGAGTACGACGTCAAGCGGGTCGCGCTGGGCGGTAAGAAGATCGACGCCGAGGTCACCCTGGCGTCGATGTTCCAGACCCAGCTGAAGCAGACTCCCGACCTCACCGCGCTGGTGTTCGAGGGGACGAGTCTGTCCTACGCCGAGTTCGCTTCGCGCGTGCACCAGCTGGCCCGCCACCTCATCGCCGAGGGCGTCGGACCGGACACCTATGTGGCCCTGGGCATGCGCCGCTCCTTCGAGCTGCTGGTCGGCATGTACGCCGTCACCCTCGCCGGTGGCGCGTACGTGCCGCTGGATCCCGACCACCCGGCCGAGCGCAATCAGTACGTCCTCGACACCGCCCGACCGGTGTGCGTGCTCAGCACGAGCGGGGACCGGTTCGAAACCACCACGCGCACACTGCTGATCGATGAGCTGGACCTGTCCGGCTACTCCGACGCCCTGATCGTCGACGCCGACCGGATCGCCCCGCTGCGCGGCGACAATGTCGCGTACGTGATCTTCACGTCGGGTTCGACCGGTCGTCCGAAGGGTGTGGCGGTGAGCCACACGGCCATCGTCAACCGCCTGGTGTGGATGCAG
>NZ_JBEYYI010000026.1:0-135363 GCF_040645495.1 Nocardia sp. NPDC046763
GCGTCGTCGGTATCCGCCGCTGACCCCAACAACCGATAGCAGTACCCCGTCAGTGGCCCACGTAGTTTCTCGAGTTCCTCGTCCCAAAACCTGACATCCCGAGACCTGACGTCGGCATTCACGTCGGCATCCACTCCGGCATCGTTGCACATTGCGTGCACTCGGCAGGTTGCATCCAGCGTGTGCGACTTTCCGACGTCCCCCGGCGCTGTCCAGATCCGGTTCATGCGGCGGGCGGCGAAACCGAGGGCCAGCAGCGGTAGTCAAACCAGTCGGGTTCGCGGATACGCACCCTGCCTGTGACGCTGCAGCTGATTCGACTTCGCCGTGTCAGCGTTCACTGGATTCCTCACGCCGCACTTCAGCGGATTGGGCAGTTGGTGGGTCCTGGGTGATGGTTCTAGCCGACGTCCTTCCGGCGTGTCTTGGGGTTCGGTGCGGGCACCAGGGCGTTTGTTGGGCCGGTAGGAGGGTCCGTTCATGAACACCTGGTGACAGGTGTAGATGGGAATGGCCACCGTCCGCGCGGCCTCGGCAGCGGCCCTGTCACGAGACGAGGCCGCATAAAGGAGCCTCCACACTTCGAGGGGATTGACAGTTCTCGCACCGTCAGGTGGCGCCGATGACGAGGTGCTGTGGGCGGTTTCGACGACGTCGACGGTGACGGTGTGGAGTTCGTTGATCTTCATGACGCGGTGGATCTGAGCGAAGAGTCGTTCGCCGAGCACGATACGTCGCGAAAGTCCTTGTGGGGCTTGGAGATCCAACTCCGCGGCAACTCCCTTCTGGTGCGGATGGGCGTACGGAATAGTACTGGGCGGTCCGCTCGTACCGCGAGCGTTCAGCGAGGCGTGTCCACAGGTTCGCGAGTTCTCATACAAAGACCTCGACGCCCGATCGCTTCTCGATGACCCGCTCGAGGGCCCGCAGGTCGGCCTCCAGCTTTCGGAAAAGCCAGTAGATGGCCACGAACGCGAGCCCGGTGATCACGCACAACCACAGCAACCAATCCATGATGCGCGCACGCTCGTCCTGCCCGAGGTAGCTCAATCCGGTAACCACGGCGATCAGGGGCACCGATGCCGCGATGCCGAGGTAGACCGTGCTTCTGCGGTGCAGTGCGCGCAGGTGGGCGGCATCGCGAGCCGTCGTGCGGCCATAGCGCAAATAGATCGGGTACACGCAACGGACGATGTAGAACGCCTGCACGAAGAAGTTGTAGGAGACTGCGAAGGCGGCACACACCAGCACGAACTCCACCGAATGGACCAGCAGCCGCGGCGGAAGGTGGACCACTGTGGCAAGCATGGCCACCCATACCCCCGCGCCGATCGTCCAGAACACGAGGCCGAAAACTGCGTCGAGGTCGGCCCAGAGCAGGGTGAACGACCGGACCCGGGCCAGCATCGCCTCGTCGTAACGTCTGCCCTTGCGCAGGCCGCGGGGCACCGCGATCAGATGCCGACATATGTAGAACCAGCTCACGACGGCCAGAGGCCAGGCGATCAGGTGGAAGATGTTCGTCAACCGTAAGAGCTCCGAGCGGGTAGGACCGGACAGGAGCTCGTTGCCGAACCGCAGGGTTTGCCCGTACAGGTAGCCCGCCGCCAGGCCGTCGGCGACCAACGCGATAAGCCACAGGATCGGGACGTAGTGGGGCGAAAGCCGTGCCCGCCAACTGTTCTCCGGTGGATAGACGAGGTCACGGGCCCGGGCGTCGAGGCACAGATCGAGCTGCAGAGCCAATTCCGATCCGCTGCCGTAGCGGTGCTCGCGGTCCGGCGACAGGCAGGTGAGCAGCACCTGCCGCAGCGCCGCAGGGCAATCGGGTGGAACGTCGGACAGGTATCGCGGATCGATGGGCCGGCGGCGCAGTTCGAGCATGCGGCCCAGCGACGTCTCCGACATGCCGGCGAACTCCTCGTCGGCGAACGGGATGCGTCCGGTGAGCAGCGCCCACAGCATCACGGCCAGCGCGTAGATGTCGCTGCGCGTGTCGAGGTCGCCGGCCGTCCTCGGTAGCTCCGGATGGCACGCTTCGAGCTGCTCGGGCGACATGTAGGCCAGCGATCCGCCGAAGTACGCCAGGGGGCTGGTGCCCCGGATGTGTCGACTGAAGCTGACATTGAAGTCGGCGAGCTTGGGTATGCCATCGGCGCTCAGCAGCACGTTCGCCGGTTTGATGTCGCGATGCAACACCCCGCGTCCGGCGGCGTGCCCGAGCGCGTCGGCGAGTCGACACCCCAGCCAGGCAACCGTTTCCGGCCACGTCATCGCGGCGATCCGAGCCCGCACCGCCGAATCGGTGGCACGAACCTCGCCCTTGTCTTTCAGTACCCCGTCGACGGCATCGAGCAGCACCTGCCCACTGCGGGCATCAACCGGGGTCGACCGCAGCCGATTCAGCACATCGAGCAGCGTGCCGCCCGGCAGGTACTGCATGTAGAGCAGCTTGAGCTCACCGTCGGCGATCAGTCGCTGGTCGAATATCCGCACGATGTATTCGTGGTCCAACTGGGCGAGGGTTTCCGGCTCGGTGCCGTGGTTGTGCGAGATCTTGACCGCGACCAGCCGCTGCATCGAGCGCTGCCGCGCGAGATACACACGGGCGAACGCGCCCTCCCCGATCATCGTCAGCAGGTCGAAGTCCCCGACCCGGTCACCCGGATTGATGGCCCCGAGGGCAACCTGCGCACTCGGGCGGGCAATCATCGTGCTGCGATATTCGGTGGTGTCCAGCTGAACAGGAGGCCGACCGATCTCCGTGGGCGCGGGCTCGGTCGCCCCGGGTTCGGTCGACTCCTCCCCCGCGACCGGTTGCGGGCTGCGACGCAGGGCGTGATATTCCTCGTAGACCAGGTCCGCAGGGGGTGGGCCGCTCCGCAGTTCGGCGTACTGCTCGCAATATTCGGCGAGACGCTTGGGAAAGTGGTGCCGAACCCAGCGGTTCTCGAGGTCGACCTTGATCAGTTCCACCAGCACCGCACGCCGGTCGGCATCGGCTTCGGGCAGGTACGCCGACAGGTCGGGAGGGCACCCGGACGCCGCCCACGCCTGCGAAAACCGGGCCACGGCCGCTGCCAGCGCCGTACGGCTCAGTTCGGCCGGATCGATGATCCGATCCGCTAGGGACTCGTACACCACATCGATTCCCCGAAACGTGCATCGTGTGGCCCCTGCGCGACGTTCGACGACCACACCGAAATATCCGACACAGCCTTGGTGCCATCCACCCTCACCGGCACCTCCAAAGCCTATCGCGCAACCATCGAGCACACACCGATATACGAGGCCCTCAAACCTTCAACCGCGGGAACAACGGGGACTGCTGCAAAGTGTCTCCCGGGCCGCGGCGACCAGTTCGTCGGCCTTGTCACCGGCTGGATCATGACCGATCCCGCCCACATCGATCTCGACGGGGTTCCGGTAGTAATGACGCAGAAAGCAACGAAGTTCGGGTAGCTGCTGGTCAGCGCCGTCGTTCTGCCCTGGGCCGAGCAAGGCTGGTGAGGTCGCGCATGGGCTGCGGCGATGGTTTGGAGTAGCGGCGCAGATCCTGGAAGTGGCCGAGTCTCATCGACGTGGGGCTCGTACTTGTCCGGCCGGGGTCTTAACACCAAAGTTGGCGCGGCTCAACGTGCTCCGGCCAGGTTCGCGCCCCTGATCGCTTGTTTCAGAGGCAAACAACCGAGGAGGCGTACATGACCGAGATCATGGAAGACCCCGAACTGTTCGTGCCGTTGGCGGAGCTGGGCGGGCAAGAGCCCGTCGAAACAGACGCAGAGTTGGCTGCGGCCAGTGCAGGACGCGATTGATTCTGCGGTTGCCGGCCCGGGAGAGCCGGTGGCGTTGCCGATCTCCGGAGGACGCGTCCAGGGGTGCGGTGCCGTTCCTGGACGCGAACCGGTCGCGGGTGGCGAACCGGTGGATGTCGCCGGTGTCGGCCAGAAGCCTTGCCGTGCTGGAGGGTCCGATGCCGTATAAATCCACGAGGGTGGAGCCGTGGTCGTGGTCGCAGGCAACTCATGGGCATAGCGCATGTTCGAGCATGGCTTGGACGTTCGCTGCTGTCCGCGGCGCCTGAGTCAGCGTGATCGTCACCGCACGCTTGTCCGTGGCGCCCGAGTTCGTGTAGTAGCCGGGGATACCGCCGCTGTGACCGATGAACCGGACCCCGCAGGACAGTTCGGTCGAGCCGACGCCGAGCCCGTACCCGAGTCCCTCCTCCTCGGTGGCCGCGATCTGCGGCGTCGTCATCTCGGCCAACTCCCGGGATGGAACCACTTTGCCGTCCACCAACGCACGCCAGAAGGTATTGAGGTCGTGCCCGGTGGAAACGAGCGCGCCGGCCGACCATGGTATCGACGGCTCGATCCGTGATACGTCGGTCACTCCTCCCGGACCGTCCTGGTATCCGTGGGGATGTTCGCCGCGGATATCCCGCTCTCCCGGCCCGGGAAGGTAGGTGTCATGGAGCCCGAGCGGCCGGACGATCCGTTCCTCGAGTTCGGTGGAATAGGTTCGTCCTGTGACCTTTTCGATGAGCATTCCGAGCACGATGTAGTTGGTATTGGTATAGGAGAACTGGGTACCGGGCGCGAATTTCGCCGGCTGTCGGAGTGCGATCGCCAGTGCCTCGGTGGGGGTGAGGACGGTGTTTTCGGAGGCAGCCACCAGTTCGTCCGCACCGGGTTGGCCCGAGAATTCGGGGATTCCACTGCGGTGCTGCATGATCTGGCGAACGGTGATCACTCGTCCGTCGATGCCATCGCCGGCCAAGGCGCCCGGCAGGTAGGTATCGATCGGCGCATCCAGCTTGATTCTTCCCTCCGCGACCAACTGCATCACGATAGCGGCGGTGAAAGTCTTTGTGACGCTGCCGATCCGAACCTGACCATGGTCGGGCATCGGTTCGTTTGTCGAGCGGTCGGCTACCCCGCTGGTGAGGACGATGGAGGTGTGGGGGGTGTCTATGGTCGCAATCGCGCCTGCCACACCCCCTGCGGTCAGCGCGTCGAGATCGCTCTGCACGGCTCCGGTCTGCCGGATGGTCGAGCAGCCAAGCAGGGTGAGACTGGCGCCAACTGCCAGTCCTGTGAGGAGAATTCGACAACCCATGCTCCGAACCTATTGACGGCGAGCGTGAATGTGTATCGGGAAAGGCCCGGATCTTGCCCCTGATGCGGTCGAGTAAGCGGGCACGGTTGCCGTCGGTTCACCACCAGATGCAGGCGATCCGAGTTCGTCATCTAGGACCGAATACTGCTTGCCCACTGCGGGTTTCGTCCGGACGCAGCCACAGCTCGCAGGAACGGGTCCGTGCCGTCGAAAACCTCGACTGCTGCGGCGAACACGTCGTATGCGCGATATTCCTTGGCATTCGAGTCGATGATCTGCTGAACGGTCGCGGCGGACACCTGGTGAATGTCTCCTCGGCCGCCGGATTGTCCGGCCTGCCGTGGCATGTCGCCTACAGCGCAAGCAAGTTCTGGCTTCCAGATCCCGCAGCACTCCCTGCGGCGCGACCGGGAACACCGTGGCGCGCGCCAGTTTGTCGCCCGCGTCGACCGTCGCCTCGGCCCACCTTGAACAGCAGGTTCTCCTTGCCGGTGACCCGCTTGAACTCCTTGATCAGCTCGTTGGTGACCCGCACCTCCGCGCGGGCGTTGATCCGGTGCACCGTGGAATTGAGCAACTCGACCAAGGTGTCGGTGATCGCCCGGCTCCAACAACACAGCAATGCTGCCAGCAGGGTCAATTGCGTTTCGAGTGGATGATCGCGCAGGTGGCTCGGCGATTCCACCGCCGCGCGCCCCCGCCAGCCGGTCACGATCTTCGGCCCGACGTCGGCGAACACATCACCCGGTACGCCGACCACACGGACCGTCTCCAGCTTGGCGATCTCGGTGAGCATCGTGTTCAGGCTGACATTGCCCGGATCCGACCGGATCGCCGCCAAGACCGCTCGCCCGTCCTCAGCGTCACCGTCCGGTGTTTCCCCGCCGCTGCCGAGCGGCGCGATCAGAGCCAGCAGCCGTGTTCTGATTGGCTCCGGCAGTTTGGCACGTGCCGAACCTTTAGCGCCGGATTTCGCTCCAGTGTGGATCAAATCATGTTGTCTTGCTGTCAGGTTTCGAAGTCGTCTTCAGTCCGAAGTCCTCTTCAGTGGCGAGAACTTCACGGGTCGGTGCGGGAGGCGGTGGCTGGCGGGGTTCGGTGCTCCGACGGCTAGGTAGGCGTTCGTGCGCCCAGGATCCGGTCAAGCAGCCAGGGGAGCCCGTCCCGATAACGTCATGGCGCCCGCTCGGGCATCTGAATCCCGGTCCGGTGCGGTGAGGACGGCCAGCACCGCCTGCGGCGGGTTGATGTCGATATCGCCCGACACCGTGCCTACGTCGTCGACCCCGACCTCGGCGCGCAGATCCGCGAGCAGTGCCTCCGTCAGTAGGCCATGCAGTTGGGCGAGGCGATCGTGTGTTTTGTCTCTGACGTGCGTGTTTGCTGATTCGGGTGTCCGTGGTTGTCGGTGTCGTACCCGACGGTGTCGGATTCGTCTGATCTTGGTTCCGGGTGGGGCAGCTGGGGGGATGATTGCGCAGATGCTGTGGCATCGCTTGGGCATAGCTGGATTCCGATGGAAGAAAGGGTGTGATCATGAGCAACTCCGAAAAGCTGGACTCGGGTGCGCTCGATGCCGACACCGTCGATATCGAGCTTCGGCGGGAGCCCATCTACGTGCTGCCCGCCGGCGACCATTCTGCTGGCCTGCTCGAAACCTGCGTTGGGGTGAACCCGACGTTGTATGAGGACATCGAGTACGAGGGTGCCGCGGTGGTCTTCACCGAACGTGGGGTGTTCAACCTCAGGGATTGCCCGTTCGGTGAGGACACGGCCTCCTCCTCGGTATGTGGTGGCGACTGGATGTGCACCTTGTATTCCGAGCGTGACGGTCAAGGCGAGTCCTGGGACGTCAGCGCCACGAACAGCCCCCACTCCAACCCCTGGAGCCACAGGGTCAAATCGGTGCGAATCGAATCCGTCCGGGCGTCGGCGGACACAGGGCCGCCCCGACAGGGCCGGATGAATTCACCTTCGGGCGGTCGCGGTAGCCGCCTGCTGAGGATCCCGATCGGGCTGGCCGGGCGGCTTCGCGGCTGCGAGAGGGGGCTGCTCGGTCGGCATGAGCCACAGATCGGGTCCGTCGGCACCGGGGGTGCTCGGTGACTTCGCCTGGTGAACACGCGATCTCGGCACACACACCCGTCTCCGGCCGAGGCCAGGGCTTGGGCCGCCACGCCCTGCGACCCCGACCGAGGTTGACCGGTCGACAGACGATCCGTGTCGCGTGGTGACCGTGCGTGCCCGGCACGCACGGTCACCTGGGTCAGGGTCGGATGCCGGTGCGCGTCGGCGGGCGGGGGTGCAGGAAGGGATCGCGGGCGCGGGGGTGGCGGGGGTCGGGTGAGCGGGGGGCCGCGGGGTCGGCGGGCATGGCCGGGCCCATGATCGTCTCCCACCAGCAACGTCGCGGGCTGGGTTCGGGCCAGTACACCACCATGGTGTCCGGGTCGGTGTCCGCATGCGGTGCCGGGGCGGGGGCGATGTCAGGGTTTGCGGTGCTCATGCAGGTTTTCCGGTCTGGTGGTCGTGGGGTGTCGTAGGGCGTGGAGCAGGCCGGTGGTGGCGGCGAGCAG
Organism: Nocardia sp. NPDC046763; assembly: GCF_040645495.1. Taxonomy (NCBI): domain Bacteria; kingdom Bacillati; phylum Actinomycetota; class Actinomycetes; order Mycobacteriales; family Nocardiaceae; genus Nocardia; species Nocardia sp. NPDC046763. Next base: position 7,695 of record NZ_JBEYYI010000026.1, read on the forward strand.
GGCCAGTGAGTGCAGTGCGATCGGTGTGCACGCCAGCAGGCCGAGGAGCTGGTGGGGATGGTGCAGCGGCATCGGTGGCTGATCGGGTGGGTCGGTCGGTGGGGATCGTCGTCACGGGTGCCCGGCACCTGTGAGGGCCGGACACACCGGGGTAGGGGATGACGCGGGTGGCTTCGGGTCCGCGGCGGGTGTCGGTGGCGGTGTAGATGACCGGTTGTCCGGCGGTGAGGGTTTTGTAGCCGGGCACGTCGATGACGTGGTGGTCGACGAACACGGCCGGGCCGGTGTCGGGGGTGAGGAACCCGAACCCTTTCGCGGTGTCGACCCACTCGACCCGGGCGCGCTGCCAGCGAGGCAGGACCGCGTCCGGGTGGGCGGGGTCAGTAGGCGAGGCGGTAGTCGTCATCGCGGTAGTCGTCATCGTCGTCGCGGGGTCGGGGGGTGATCCAGTTCTGGTCGATGCGGTCGGCGATATCGGCGGCGTCGAACGCGGCGCGCACACGTTCGGCCAGCGGGTGCAGTGCGGTGGTGTCGGGGCCGAGGTCGCGATCACGGTCGTCGACGAGGGCGTGTTGTTCGGCGCGGTCGAGGTCGCTGCCGGCGGGAAACAGGGTGGTCATCGCGTGTCTCCTGTCTACGAACCCCGGCACAGGCGCGCGCCGGGGGTGGGGGACGGAGGGGTGGGTGAGCCCGCAAGCAAGAGGGCTGAGCGGGCCCACCCGGCGACGGAAGAGATCGAACTACGTTGTGCAAGAAGGTGTCTCGCTGTGGGGCGGGTATCGCAGTGCCTGCTGCTGCCACGTGCGGTGGCCGGGCACCGGTTTCGCGGACCAACCGGGGTCGGCGAGGATGTGGTGCGAGGGTGCAGGCTCGGGGGTCGATACGACGCGCCCCACGCGAGAACCATTGTGTCGCATTGTCTGACAGGCATCACCTCACTTTCACAAGCCGGTGTGACTATCGGGCGCGGGCGCCTGCGCAGGGCGGGCCCCGCCCGGCCGCACGGACGGGGGTCGGCCGACGGCCCGCCCGCCCGATGACCCGCCTCCCGCACAGGCGAGCGCCACGGCGCGGCCCTGGTGCGGGGACCTCGCGCCGCCGTGGCGGCCACCGACCGGCGGCCTCACACAAGACGGCGTCGACCTCGGCGAACAATTCCTCGACGTCGGGATCCAACCCCAGCAACCCCGGCTCGAGCCACCACGCCCGCCCGGCGGATCGGCTGGTTGTTTCACCGATGTGGCACATCATCACAGGACCTCCCGTGATGGCTGGGCGGATGTCAGGCGTTGATGGCCTGGCGTTCGGGTTCTGCGCGGGTGATCTCGATCTTGCGGGGTTTGGCCTTCTCCGCGACCGGGATCGACAGGCGCAGCACGCCGTCGCGGTAGTCGGCGCGGATCGCGTCGGTGTCGATGTGATCACCCAGGAACAGCTGACGGGAGAACACCCCGCGGGTGCGTTCGGCGGCGAGCATCGACCGGTCGGGGTCGAGCTCGGGGCGTGAGGCCCGCACGGTGACCACATTGCGTTCGACGTCCAGGTCGAGAGAGTCCGGGTCGATGCCGGGCAGATCGAATTCCACGAAGAACTCGTCGCCCTCACGCCAGGCGTCCATCGGCATCACCGCCGGACGCGCTGGGGTGCCGAACACCGCCTGCGTCAATCGATCCAGGTCACGGAAGGGATCGGTCTGCATCAGCATGGTCGCCACCTCCAACTCACTCCATTCTCGATCAAAGTAAGCCAGATAACCTCTGCCATCCGGCATAGATATTATTTAGCACTCTCGACAGGAGACTGCAAGGATTTTGTGGAGGTAATCTGAGGGCGGGCCACGATGGGCGAGTACAGGGAGATAGACACGATGCTGGGACACGAACCAGGCCATCTGCCACCGGCCGGGCAGGCGGTGTATGCGATCTCAGTGGCCGCCGAACTGTCCGGCATCGGCATACAGACCCTGCGCCTCTACGAGCAGCACGGACTGATCACCCCGGTCCGCAGCGGCGGAGGTACCCGCCGCTATAGCGGCGACGACCTCGCCCGCCTGGCACGCATCACCGCCCTGACCGGGCAGGGGATCAACCTGGCCGGAATCGCGCGCATCCTCGATCTCGAAGACGCCAACACCGCCCTCACCGCCGAACGCGACCAACTGCGCGGCCACCCGATGAAACCGACAGGGCCAGAACCCGACCGGGGATGACAGCACCACGCTGCCCGCGAGGACGACAGTTCAGGCTCAGCCACGACCGGCGTACCACCCTCCGAAACCAGGTGATGGCGATGAATCACCGAATCGATCCCCTCCACGTGGTGTCCGCCTCGGCCACGACCACTCTCGGCTATACCCGCGTCTGCACCGTCGGGGGTGAGATCGATATCCTGACCGCCCCCGCATTCCGCAAGGCGCTGTTGGGCAGTCTCAAGTTCGGTGAATCGACCCTGGTCGACATGAGCGCGGTGACCTTCTTCGGCGTGGCCGGCATCCGCGCCCTGATCGCGGCTCGTGAGCTCGCCGACCGGCGCCACTGCGCGATGTGTATCGAGGGCTCCTACTGCGTCACACGCGTCCTCGAAGTGGTCGGTCTGGCAACAGAATTCGACATCCGCAAGTCAACGCCGCCGGGCTGACCCCCGCCCGCACTCTCGGGCGTGACCGGCCAGTGAGGGCCAGTGACAAGAAAAGTTACTCTGAGCGCGGCTGATCTCCAGGAACGAAGTCTGCGCGCGGGATTGTCGCCGCGGTCAGTCCGAATTCGGCCGCAGTACCGCTGCGCCGTACCAGTGGCAGATCAGCAGCGCCAGCTCGACGTCGAGCCGGTCGTCGGTGATCGGCCGCCCGCGTCGCGAAACTGCCCGCCCGACCCGGTATTTCACCGAATTGGAATGGAGATCGAGCTCCGCGGCAGCCGCCTTGTAGCTGCATCCGGTGCGCAGGAAAACCCGCAGCGTCTCGCGTAGCCGGGCATCGTTGTCGTTGTCGGCGGCCAGTTCGCCGAGTACCTCGCTCACCCATTCGCCGACCTCGGCGCGGGCGCCCAGTAGCGCCGCGGTCGTCAGCCCCGGATCGCTCGCGGCGATGATCGTCGTTTCGACGTCGGTGCGGGTGAGTGCGACCGAGCGTGCGCTCAGCGCCTGCCGATGGGACCTGCGGAACCCTGATATCCCCTGGCCCATGATGCCGATCGCCAAACGCGGTGCGTCCGGCCGCTTGCTCGCGAAATCACGGACCTTGGCCACCGCATCGGGCTGTTCGGATCGATAGGGCAGCCAGGCCCATGCGCTCGTCCGGTCGGCGGCCCCGAACAGCGGCGCGGCCTCGGCGCCGACCGCCTCGGCCAGCTCACGGGCGAAGCGTTGCAGCCGGGTCAGCTCGTCGCTGCTGGCGCTGGTATCGGGATACCAGAGGATCAGCGCCAGATGATGCCAACTCAGCGGGTAGCGGATGGATTCGGTCGCGGCATCGATATCGATCGGCTTATTCCCGGACAGCACCTCGCGCATGAGCAGCGCGCGGGCGCTGTTGCGGCTCTGCAGCCACTGCTCGCGCTCGGTCTCGTACACCGCGACGACCTGCATGGTGATCCAGTCGATGTATTCGAACGTCGCGGTGGTGATCGCCTCCGCGACTGTGACACCGTCGGCGGGCGCGATAGCGCCGGCCCGCAATTCCGCGAAGACCAACTCGGTCATCCGCCGATGCCCGACCCGATAGGCACGCACCAGGGCCTTGACCGGAACTCCGTGCTGGGCAAGGCGTCTGGCATATTCGATGGCCGCGGTGGGAGCGTTGATCCGTGCAACTGGTATGTCGTGCTGCAGCGAGTGCAGGATGGTGTCGACATTGCCTTCGACGCTGGCGCCGAGCAGTTCGATGGTGCGGGGGTCACCCCGCAATTCGGGGATCTCGTCCTCGAGAGCGCGCCGCAGGATCGCGGCGATATCGCTCACCCGCTCGTTCATGCGGGCGGCGATCTCCGCGACATAGCGGCTCACTTCGACATCACCGCCGCGACGAGAAGTCGTCACTCCCCAACGGTAGTACTGCGCCATTGCCGCGCGCGAAATCGCGGGCTTGTCCTGCGGGGACAACACCGGCGGCGAACTTCATCGATCGCATCGACCGGCTTGCGTCCCGGCTCGCTGTCGTCGTACTCAGCGATCACCGTATCGACCGGCCATTTGCGGCCAGGTCCAGACGTCAGGGCCTCTCACCGGCCGCATTCCAACATGCGGCTCCGACCTTGCCGCGATACGGACGCCTGCGGGGCAGCGGTCCGAATCAGCTAGCTGGCCTGGCGGGAGTATTCCGGCGCTGTCCATCGTGCGGGTCACGGTGAGCGGCGTGCTCGTGCCGGAACTTCGGAGACATAGCCGTCGATGATCGGAATTCCGTAGCGGCGTTGGAATTCGGTCAGCAGTTCGGCGTCTGCCGGGGCCGCGCCGCAGATGGCGAACCGCACAGATGAGGTGTTCGGCCGGATGTGGGCGGGCAGGTCCGACAGCAGTGCATACGTGGCCGGGACAGCGCAGATGCATGTGGCACGGCTGCGCTCGATCCGGTCGAAGAAAGTCTTCGGGCTTGAGGCCACGGTGGCGCGCCCACCGGCGAGCAGCGGCGACACAGTGCCGACAACGATGCTGTTGACGTGGAACAACGGCAGATGCAGCAGGCTGTGGTCGGTTGCGGTGAGTTCGAATGCCTCGATCGCCACCGAGCATATGGCGTTGAGGTTGGCGTGGTCGACCGTCACGCTGTGGGATTTGCCCGTGCCGTGGGTGCGGAACAGCAGCGCCAGTGTGTCGTTGCGGGGCCGTGCGGGTTCGGCGACATCAGGGTCAGCGGCGGTGAGATCGTCGGCGGGAATGACGACGTGGACCGCCGCGTCGGAGGTGGGCCGCTGCGCGGTGATCAGGACCTTGGCGCCGGTATCGGTCAGCTGATAGTCGGCTTCTGCGGAGGTCAGCGACGGGTCGATAGGGCTGACCGTGGCACCAACACGCCAGGTAGCGAACAGGGATACGACATAAGCGGCAGTGTTGGGCAACATGATCGCAACCACGTCGCCGCTCGAGACTCCCGCGGCGCGCAGGGTAGCGGCGGCACGCCGCACAGCGTCGAGGAATCCTGCATTGTTCAGGTCAGTGCTGTCGTCGGCGACGGCGGCCGCGTCCGGTGCAGCAGCCGCACGACGGTCCGGCAGAGTCGAGAAAGGGTTCATCAGCGGTCCTCAGAACGGGTATAGGGAATGACGACAACGGTAGAAATCACGCCGCGCCTGGACACCGTCGTGCATCAACGAAATTCGCCGCGGGCATTGTCACCCGAGGACAATGCCGACCCCACATACGCCGCCGCGGTAACCGGGATGTAACTATCGCCTCCGGCATCTCGGAATGGTCCGGCTGAGGATGGCGCAGCACTATGAGCGGCATCGGTGACAACTTTCAACTTGACATTTTGTTGGCCGACCGCCTCGCCGGTCAGAATGGCGTGCTGCTTGTCGATGCCCGCGTTTGCCGCGGCGAGAATGGCGGATGCGGTCACGTTGAACGCTTCACCGTCACGGGACTTCGAGCGGCTAGATTCCGACTGTGTTTGTGAGGGTCTCTGAACCCTCTACCTCGGCCAGGACCGTAATGGCCCGGTCGACAAGGGTCGGCGTCCTCGATGCTCAAGCTGTCGAAATCCGTCGATATGGAGGCTTATTCAGCCGCTGGGAGAATGGGTTTCCGTGATTCGTTCTCGTTCTGCGGCTGCGCGTTCCCGGAAGGGGGAATGCCGGTGATGGGCGATCATCCGGCTATCGATCCGGGCCGCTGACGGTACCGAGCCTGTGGCGCGTCACGCCGGAAGCGGCGGTCCCACCGTCGCAAAATCGTTCTGCTACAAACAGTTTCAGCAGGACAGGACCGCCGCGCGTGTACCATACCACCGGTTTCGACAGGGACGAGATCATCGAGCTGACCGCGAGGGTAGAGGAAACCGCCGCCGAGCAGGGTCAACGGATCGGGTATCCGCCGTCGCTGGGGTTGTTCACCTGCGTGTGCGTCGCACTGGTCTACCTGCGCCGCAACTACCGCCAGGTCGAACTGGCCCAGTGGTACGACACCTCCCAGTCCACGATCTCGCGGGCGATCGGCGCGGTGACCGGATGGCTGGAAACCGCGTTGCGCGAGCACGTCCCGGTCGCCGAGGACCTGCCCGCCGACGAACAGTTGCTGCTCGACGGCACGCTGGTGCCGTGCTGGTCGTGGCACGACCGCAAGGACCTCTACTCCGGCAAGCACAAGACCACCGGCATAAACCTGCAGGTCGCCGCCGACCTGTCCGGGCGACTGCGATGGGTATCGGACCCGGTGCCGGGCTCGCGTCACGACGCCCGAGCGGTCCACGATTCGGGCGTGCTCGCCGGCGGCGGAGACTGGATCGGCGACAAGGGCTACATCGGCAAGGGAATGCTCACCCCGATCCGCAAACCGCCCGGCCGGGAGCTGCTGGACTGGGAAAAGCAGTTCAACGCCACCGTCAACACCGTCCGCGCCGCCGTCGAACGGGCCATCGCGAACCTGAAAACCTGGAGGATCCTGCACACCGATTACCGCCGCCCGATTGGCACATTCGAGGCAACCATCGCCGCCGTCGTCGCGCTCGAATTCTTCAGAACCCAAGCTGAATAAGGCTCATGGTGTTCGGAAAACGATGGTCGCGGTGGCGAATTCGGGCATACCGGGCGTTCGTGTCCCGCAGAATCTTGGGTCGCTGGTAATGCCACGACCATTCGCCCCCGGGTCGACTCAGCGGCAGACGATATCAGGCAGGTCGCGCAGCGGAAACTGGGACTGACGCGCGGGAGCCGGGATATCGCGAGGCAGGACCGAGGGCGGCGCGGGCTGGTGGCGTGCGGGGTGCTTTGTGCAGGTGAACTGCATGACGTCGAGGTAGCCGCTGCGGAAGTAGTCGGCGTACCCGGTCATGCAGTTGATGTAGGCGTTGTAGGTATCGCGCCCGGCGAGTTCGATCGCCCGGTCGCGGTGCTCATGCAGAGCGGAGGCCCAGCACTGCAGTGTGGTGGTGTAGTGCGGTCCTAGTTTCCCGATTCCGGTGATGGTGAATCCGGCATCTACCGCGTACTCGGTGACCCCCTTGGGGTTGCGGCCGGTCGGTGGCGGGAGCCGGTCGACCGGGAAGATGGTCTCCGGAGCAAAGACGGAATCGGTACCCGCGAGCCGCGCCGGGTGGGCATCGGGACGATCGCGGCCGGGTGCGACGACGGTCTGCACCAACAGCACCCCGTCCTCGGGCAGAATCCGGTAGGCGAAATCGAAGAAATCGGGGTAGCGCCGCGGGTGGAGGTGTTCCAGCATGCCGATACAGACGATCCGATCCGGTCGGCGGTCGAATTCCTCCCAGCCTTGCCGCCGCACCCCGCCGTAGGGGCGCCCGCGGATCAGCCGGTCGACGAGCCGGTCCCGCACATACCGGTGCTGGTGACGGTTGCCGGTCAACCCGATCGCGTTCACCCCGTAGGTGTCCATCGCCCGCAACATCGTCGAACCCCAACCGCAGCCGACATCCAGCAAAGTCATCCCCGGCCGCAGATCACACTGAGCCAACGCGAGGTCGATCTTCGCCGACTGGGCTCGTTCCAAAGTCTCATCCGCGCGAGTCCACAGCGCGCAACTGTAGGTGCGGGTCGGGTCGAGGAACAGGGCGAAGAACTCATCGGGGAGTTCATCGCGAGACCGGACCTCACCAAGCAAGGGTTGTACATCAAGAGTCACGATCGCGGATCCTTCTCACATATGAGAGCACGACCGTTGACAGGAGGTCCGGGTAGCCCGCTGGTTCATTTCCTGCACCCGGGAGGTCGAGCACCCTGCCGAGCCTAGGCGACCTCACATACCGGACTGAATGTCTGTGAGCAGGATTTCACCTGCGTGTAATAACCCCTACTGCGGGCACAACCGGCCGGGACTGCGCAAACAGTTACCCGGTCTGGCCTGGGGTCCCCGCTCGTGATGCTCCGTGCATGTTCGGAAAACGATCGCTGGATCTCCGCTGGCGACTGGATGCTGTGCAGGAATGCGTTGTCGGGGACTACCCGTTTTCGGCATTCCCGCCGGGAACCGGGATCGGCCACTCCACGGCGAGCCGCCGATGACCGTGCCGGGCGCGGGCCGCGTCGGCGGTCAGGCCCAGTGCCGCGCCGATCCGGGCCCGCTCCGGAGCGGCGATCGGCGATGACCGCGCAGGCCACCAGATCCTCGGCCAGGCCCGAGAAGCGCGCCACGTCCGTGCTGTGCAGCCCGTCGGTGCCGAGGTGGCCGATCTCGGTGAGATCGGCGATCAGTTCTTTCACCATCTCGATCTGCACGATCATGTCCCCGGCGATGAACGCCATCGCGACCTGCGGGTTGATCGCCGCGCACCGACCGGGCCTGCCGGTGGCGGGCCCGGTCGGCAGCTTGGCGGTGCGAGGACCTCGCCCGGCTGGCACGTGTGAGCGCCCTGGCCGGGCAAGGGATCAACCTGGCCGGGATCGCGCGCATCCTCGACCTCGAAGACGCCAACACCGCGCTGCGCGAAACCAACAACGCCCTCACCGCGCAGCGCGACCAGAACCGGCCCTGCCCCCTCCAGGGTCGAGACCTCGCGCAGGCCAGGCGGGTGCCGGACCGACATGGTGCGCGGTATCGGACACACCCGCGAACACGCACCGCGCTCCCGCGCCGAGAGCCGACGCCGGGTTAGCCTGGGGCTGGGCATTCCGGCCACGAGACCACGCGGGACCGCTCGAGTGGGACTCACCCTCTTGCCGAGGTCCTGACCTCGATGCCCGGCATCGGCGTCAGGACCGGCGCCCGCATCCTGCTCGAAGTCGGCGACGGGTCGGCCTTCAAATCCTCTGGGCATCTGGCGGCCTACGCGGGCATCGCACCGGGCCTGATCAGACGTCGCGGTCCTCGGCACCGCGAGCCTTCGCCGACGCGCCGCGCTGCCAGCACCGGACCGCGCACCGGTCCTATTCCTGGACAGCGAGGCCGACGACGAATGGGTATTCCCGGACGGCACCCGCCGAACCGCCAAGCGCGCTCGCGGTGACTTCGTCGGCTACCCCTACCCGATCGAACACCAAACCTTCAGCCGAGCCGGCTGCACGATCCTGTTCGTCCACGAACCACTGTGATGAATCGAGGCAAATCTCAGGCGATGTGTGCGATATTCAGCGGCGGGAAAGGATGTCAGGAAGGGGCCGACGCTGGATATCAGGCGAGATTGAATCGAGCACGAAGGCGACAACTTCATGACGAGCTCCACCTCAGTACCTGGGTCACGGTCGAGCAATGAGCCAGCGATCGGGCAGCGGCCCGACGCGACGCTCGGTGACTTCGACTCGCCGCACGCTCCCGGCTCGGACGGTGACCACCTGCGTGAATGCGCGGAGTTCTTCGCCCAATCCGAACTGGCGCACCTGCCATCGGAACGGGTGAAGACCGCGCTACGCGAATTCCGGCGCACCGGGACCTATCCGCACACCCCGGACGAACTCCGTATCGGTGCCCGGTTGGCCTGGCGCAACCACGATCGCTGCGTCGGTCGAAAGCATTGGCGCGCACTGGAAGTCCTCGACGCACGGACCGCGCGCACCGCGTCCGATATCGCGCAGGCCTGCTGGCAGCATCTGCGCCGCAGCACCAACGGTGGCGCGGTGCGGTGCTTCATCACCGTCGGCCCGCCCGCCGATCCCGAGGGACGGGCATTCCGAATCCTCAACTCTCAGCTCATCCGCTACGCGGGGTACCGGGTCCCCGGCGGCGTCCTGGGTGACCCGGCGAATGTCGAACTCACCGATCTGGCGATGGACAGAGGCTGGCGGCCTCGCACCCGAGGCCGGTTCGATGTGCTTCCGCTGCTGATCCAGGCGCCCGATCGACAAGTGCATCTGTTCCCGGTGCCCGCGGATCTGGTTCTCGAGGTGCCGCTGACCCATCCCGAGCATGCCTGGTTCGGCGACCTCGGCCTGAAATGGCATGCCGTGCCGGCCGTATCGAACATGGATCTCCAGATCGGCGGAATCAGCTATCCGTGTGCGCCGTTCAACGGTTGGTATGTCTCCTCCGAGATCGGTCGCAATCTGGGCGATTCCGACCGTTACGACATGCTCCCGGACATCGCCCAGCGCGCGGGACTGGACTGCTCGAATGAACGAACCCTGTGGCGCGACCGAGCGCTGGTCGAGCTCAGCCGCGCGATCCTGCACAGCTACAAACAGTCTCGCGTCCACTTGGTCGACCACCACACCGTCGCCAAACAGTTCATCGACCACGTCGAGCGCGAGAAGGACGCGGGCCGCGGCTGCCCCGCCGATTGGAGCTGGATCAACCCGCCGCTGTCCGCGAGCCTGACCCCGACCTTCCACCGCTACTACGATCCCCCGGACCCGCAACTGCGACCAGCCTTCCTGCGGCGGTCAGCACCGGAGCCGACATCACCGCCTACGCTGCCCCGATGCCCCGTCGCATCGAAGGAGCCGACATCGACTGCCGACCGGTCAGAGGAAGATCCGAAGCGCTCCTGGGTGCGGAAACTGTTGGCATTACCGAACTGAACGCTGCCCGGCCCTTGATACCGTGATCAAAACGGCCGTGGTGCAGCAGTGGCCGCTACGCAGGCTCAGTCGATCGACGCCGAACTCGCTGTCGTCCGTCGGCAGGTCGACAAACTCCTGGAGCGTTTCCCTGCATTGCAGGTCGGTTCGCCGACACTGATCAGCCAGTACGACAATCCAACTTCAGTTGCCCGCAACCATACTGACGCGAATAATCGACGGATAGATTCCGTCGGTCACAACCCCTGCCCGGTGCCATCGCGAATTCTCAAGGTGCATAGCCTCGTTCGCTCCGCTCGCGCTTCTGCGGTGTGCAAGACTGCCCGAATCGGATCACCGGGCGCCGGTTGACCGCGCCGCGGAAACCCGCGTCTCCGTCATCACCCTGCCATCCCCACGCGAGTTCATGGCCTGGCAACACTGAGATCGTCCCATCCGAACGATCGCTTATCGAACCAGCGTGTCTACCCAACGAACGTCCGGCCGATCCACCGCGCAAGCGGACCCTGCCGCCGCGGACTGTGCTCGAACCGTCCACACACCCAAAGGGAGACCACGACCCCCGCCAACTCGGGAACACCCATCGGGGAAGGGGCCGAGGTCTCCCTCCGTTCGGGTTTTCACGCCTCACTCACCTGCGCCCCGGCAATCATCGGGTCACTGGGGGCGCAGTCGGGGCAGGTGCCGAAGAGGTCGATGTGGTGGTCGAGACGGCCGATCCAGCACCGCACCTAAACGCTCACCTCCTGCTGCGAGAGAATCCACGCACCGTCGCCGGTGATCTCGAGTCGCTGGTTGTGATGGCGGTCCACCGTGCTGCGGTGTGCGACGCTGACCAGCACGGTGTTGGGGGATTCGCTGCGGACCAGGTGGTAGAGGGTGTATTCGAGCCCCTCGTCGACCGCGGAGGTGGCCTCGTCGAGAAAGGCGAGTTTGGGTCGCAGCAACAGGATTCGCGCGAAGCCGATGCGCTGCTGTTCACCGGGCGAGAGGGTGGCACTCCAGTTGTCGTCCTCGTCGAGCCGATCCACCAGGTGCCCGAGATTGCCTTGATCAGTGTTTCGCGCACCGCGGCGTCGGAGACGACGTCGGGTGCTCCCGGATACATGACGACCGCTCGTAGTGTGCCCAGCGGAAGGTATGGCCGCTGGGACAGGAACAGGGTGTCGTTGCCCAGCGGTCGTCGCACCGATCCCTGGGTGTAGGGCCACAATTCGCCGATGCTGCGCAGCAGGGTCGTCTTGCCGACACCCGAATCGCCCTTGACGACCAGCGCGTCCCCGGGGCGAAAGCCGCAGTGACAGATCGTTGATCAGCGTCGTGCCGTCCGGCTTGCTGACCGACACGTCCGTCAACAGGCCCTCGAACTGTTCGCCGGTAGCGATGGACGGTAGTTCCCGGGCCTTCTCGTCGGCGTCTCGCAAACCATCGAGGCGAACCAGGGTGGCCCGCACGTAGGTGAATGCGTCGTAGGAGTTCTGCGGGCATCGACACCGCGGCTTGCAGGCGGTCGAAGGCGCTGCCCGCCTGCTGCATGTTGCCGAGTGTGGTGGCGCCGACGAGTACCTGCGGACCCATGATCAGCCGACGAACACCGCCGAGGTCTGATTCGTCAGCAGGTTCCAGCCATATAACTTGATCAGCCGATAAACCCGCTCCCACGTATTGTCGATGACCCGGTCGAAGCGATAGTCCAGCCCGCCACGCTCCTCGCAATCACCGTGATAGAACGCGACGTTCTCGGCGTTCTCACGCAATCGCACCAGCCCGAACCGATAGTCGGCGGTGCGGCGCTGGAACCAGAAGTTCAGCCAGATCAGCGGCCGCCCGATCCAGAACGCGACAGCGGTCACGAGCAGGGTGAACACGAACACCGAGAAGACCAGCGCCCGCGGTAGAGGTGCTGGCCGAAAACATTCAGCGGCAGTGACAGCTTCCACAGGATCGGCGTGAAAGACACCACTGCGAGTCCACTGCCGATCACACCGTTGCCGCTGACCCCGTACGGGCCAACATTGCCGCCGAAGGCCACCGCGAAGCTGCCGTTCACGAAATCCTGCACGTCCTGCTGGATTCGCTGGTCGGCATTGTCGATGGTGTTGTCGATGAACCGATTTCGGTAGTACGCCTTGCCCGCCATCCAGTCGTCGAGATAGCGAGTGTTCAGCCACTTCCACCAATGGATCTAGTACTGCAACGGCACTCTCGGATCAGTCGAGTGGGTGGCCGCGGCGACGGTAGTGCGATAGGCGGGCCTGGAGTTGGCGGCGGCGCCGCCAGTGGGACCAGGCCCAGATGTGATCGATGCCATGAGAGGTGGTGAGGACGAGTGCGACGAGCAAACGGCGGATCTCGGGTAGCGTCAGGGCGATCATGTCTGCGGGCTGGTCGCCGAGTCCCCCTTTGCGGCAAGGGCTTTCGAGGCGGCGAGGTAGGCCAGGGCGAGCATGGACAAAGTGATGTGGGCGTACCAGGCTCGATAGTCGCGGACCTGGTAGTGGTCGAGCCCTGCCTCGTTCTTGGCCTGCTGAAACGCTTCCTCCACATGCCATCTGGATCCGGCGGTCCAGGCCAGATCCACCAACCGGGAGGAAGCGGGCCCGTAGCAGAGGTAGTAGGCGATTTCCAGCTCGCCCTTCCGGTTCGGGGTCAGCGCGCTGCGGGCCAAAAGCCAGTGCCCGCGCCCACGAGCCCAGGTGCCGTCGATCTGCCGGTAAGCCCAGTCGTATTCTCGGGGGCCGTGCGCGCCGGCGCCGACGGACAGCCGCTGCCACGACCCGGCCGACAACTCGCCGATCAGCACATCCGCGCGCTCGACGCGGTCGGCGCGGGTGGTGACCGGGTCGTCGCGACGGGTGGCCATCACGTAGTTCACGTCGTGGTCCTCGAGCCATTGCCGCAGGTCACGGTTCTGACCGTAGGCTTCGTCGGCGGTGAACCAGGTGAACGGGACCTCGGCGGCCAGCAGCCGGTCGAGCATGACGATCACCTGCTGCGGTTTGGTCGCGAACTCGACGTCGTCACCGATACCAGCGGCGCAGCACCGGCCCCGGTCCTCGATCCAGGATTCGGGAATGTAGAGCTCCCGGTCGATCAGGGCGTGCCCCTGCGGCGACGCATAGGCGAGGAACGTCCCGATCTGACAGTTCTCGATCCTGCCCGCCGTTCCCGAGTACTGGCGTTGCACCCCAGCAGATTTCACGCCCTTCTTCAAAAACCCTGTGTCGTCCGCGACCACCACCGCGGCCGGGTCACCGAGATGCTCGACCACATAGCCACGCACATCATCACGCACCCCGTCGACATCCCAATCAGCTTTCCGCAGCAGCCGCTGCATCCCGTCCGGACCCACCTCACCAGCACGTTCGGCCTGCGTCCACCCATTCTTACGTTCCAACCCCGACATCAGACCCGACACATACTCCCGCGCCCGGCCCCGCGGCTCGGGCCGGGTGAACCGGCCCCCGATCCTGGCAATCAGCGAATCCAACTCGGCCACAACCCGATCCAACACCACACATCAGAACTACCAGCACGGACTCAGGCGAGTGCCGTTGCAGTACTAGAAGGCGTAGTCCCAGTTTCTCTGGGGGTCACCAGGCGGGCGAGCGGTTCGAGTGGAGGTTTCTGCAGCTCAGTGGCTTTGGCGGGACTGTAGCAAATCCCAACAGGTGTCGTGCTGATCATCGGGGATTCTGAGTTGCCTCGATTTGGTCTGTGCGCCGTTCGCGCGCCTCAGTTCGGCAGGGCTGGCCGATCTTCCGCATACCGCGCTGGCCGGTTCGGTCAGCGCGGTATGCGGCATGGGCGTGCATTCGAACCCGACCGCGTCCTGGTTGTTAGGGATGTTCACTGGGAGCTGTTGGGCGCGGCCCGGCATGCGTTTGTTGGTTGGTCGATGCGGTGATGCCCTCCCTACTGCGAGCCGCGGTGGATGCACAGGAGCTGATCTTCGAGACCGTTCTTGTCGCGGTAGGCGACGAGTGCTGGCCCTTGAGCGCTGAAGTGGTCAGGAAGTCTGACGTCAGGGCTCCAAGTGGTGTCATTGACGCTGGTCCACCACAGGGATCCGCTGGTGGCGCCGCGGTGCACGCAGTACAGGTCGCCTTTGAACTCGGCGAGTGCGGGTCCTTCTTTGCTGTGGTGGTTGGGCAGCTTGTTGTCGCTGCGCCACCTGGTGCCGTCGAACCGGCAATAGTAGAGGCTTGTCGTGCCGCTGCCGGTGTACACGCAATAGATCATGTCTTTGTGGACGGCCAGGGCGGGGTTGGAGCTGGTGCGCTGGTCGCCGAACGGCTGGTCGCCGTTCCAACGGTCGGTGGCCGGGTTGAAGGTGCACCAGTACAGCTTGTCGCCACCAGTTGCTTTGTAGGCGCAATACAGCTCGTTTCTGTAGACCACGAGAGCTGGCCCTCGGCTGCTTTTCTGTACGCCGAGCTTTTTGTCAGCGCTCCATTTCTGGCCGTCGAAACGCGTCCACCACAAGGTATCTTCGGTGCTGCCAGTGTGCACGCAGTACAGGTGGCCGCGGTACTCGGCCAGGGCGGGTCCGTCTTTGCTGTAGTGGTCGGGGAAGGCGGTGTCTGTGGACCAGCCGACGTCACGTTTGTCGGGGTCGTAAACGGTCCACCACAGCTTCTTGTCCCCGTCGCCGCGGTGCACGCAGTACAGCTTCTTGCCGAGCGCGGCCACCGCAGGATTCGACTTCGAACGATGATCGGTGAACCGCTCGTCCTCTTTCCAGCTGTACTGACCAGAGTCGTTGCGCCCGTAGACGGTCCACCACAGATGCGTGTCGTCCTTGGGTGCCAACGAGATCGGGATCAGCATGCCGGGTGCGATCCATGGCGACACCAGCCGACACCCAACGTTCTTGTAGGCGTCCACGATCAGTGCCCGCGCTTCGAATGTCAGCTTGAACACCTCACCGATGATGCCCGGCATTAACCTCGCGACCGCTCCGGCGATCGTCGGAGCCCAATTCTTGAAGATCGAGCATGCCTTGGCGTTCATGCGGATCTGGAACCCCCACCAGTGGGTGCTGAGTGAGATCTCGGCCCCCCGGAAATCGAGGTGGTCGGGCAGCTCGGGGTACATCGTCCCCAGCACCACCGACACCGGCTCCCCGTCCGGAGTCGCCAACTTCATCACCGTGCCCTGCGGTTCTCCACCCGGGCTCACATCATCGATAGCATCGCGAGACTCTTCAGCGCTCATGGATCCTCCGAAGATCGAAAGATGAACTACCACAACACCATTGGTGTAGCAAGTCGACAAGGAACCAGGCTACTTCAACGCTGGGACCATCATGGCCGGAACGGCGAATGTCAATGGCCATACGGACGTGGCTCTGGCGCACTTTCGAAAGTACGCCAGAGTCACTTTGTCATGGCCACGGACAGGCGAATCGACAGTTCCGCACCGTCCAGTTCGCTATCTCCCGGATCAATTGCTGCACATACCCTTTCGGGCGGGAGCGCCCAACTCTGACCATCTCGACCCAGGCGCGGAGCCGCAGAGCTACACACCCAAGAGAACCGCCGCAAAACCCCACCGGAGTGTCAGCAACGCGACATCCTGCGACGGCCTAGGTACCCCCAGAGAATCAGCCAATAGGTGACCATGCCCATCACCACATAAACGGCGGCCAGCACGGCGAACACGATCATGCTGTGCCAGAACAGGGTTTTGGCACCGGCCACCTCCGCGGCATTGTGTTCCGCGAGCGCCTGCACCCCCAGCTGCAACGAGGAATACATGTCGTTGCAGTAGTAGGTGAACAGCACGTTGATCCGCACCGAGTACACCGCGAGCAGGACCACGATCGCCAGCAACGCCCAGCCCCGCCAGCTCTGACGCCCCCGGAAGTACCCACCGGTGATCCGCCAGAACATTCGGCCCCAGGAGGTGAACCTGACCAGGCCTGCCGCGACCGTCAGAAAGATCACCGCGGTGATCACGAACCCCTTCGCGATCCACCACAGACTGTGGAAGAGCTCGTGACCCCAATCGAGTCCGGAAGCGCCGATCATGCGCGGCAGCGTAGCGACCTTCGCTGGTGTCAGCCACGGCCCGCGGGTCGCCGAGGACCCTGCCCCGGGCCTCCGGCGTCAATGCCATCTCGGTTTCATCCGGTCGCTGATGCGCAGTCGGGGCAGGTGCCGTAGAGGTCGATGTGGTGGTCGAGGTTGGTGTAGCCGTGGTGGCGGGCGATGTGTTCGGTGTGGTGTTCGAGGTCGTCGAGGGTGAATTGTTCGGCGCGGCCGCAGCTTCGGCACAGCAGGTTGTGGTGGTGGCCGCGGTGGCGGCGAATCCGGTAGAGGAATTCGCTGTCCTCGGCGCGCTGGGCTTCGATGAGTTTCTTGCTCGGTGAGCCGATGCAGGATGCGGTACACGCTGGCGAGTCCGATGCTGACCGAGGACTCGGCACGCAGCTCGGCGTGCAGCTGCTGAGCGCTGCGGAAGCGGTCGTCGCGGTCCAGCAGCGCGAGCAGCGCGCGCTGGCGTTTGGTGACGCGGCCCGCGGCGGGGTCAGCTGATCGAGAGTCCCGTGGTGGCATGTGATCGGTGGCCTCGGAAGCGGTCGAAGAGGAAAGCGGCGAGATAGCAGGACGTCGCGACGGCCATGATGGTGAAACTGGCCGGGGCGACCGGGATTTCGTAGGACAGGATGATGCCGGTCCAGACGGACAGCAGTGACAATGCCGCTGACAGCCAGAAGGCCGTCCAGGGCCGGTTGGTGAGCCGGGCCGCGGCCGCTGCGGGGGCGGCGAGCAGGCCGAGCACGACGACCGCGCCGACCAGCGGGGTGGCCTCGGCGACGGTGATTCCGACGAGGGCCAGGAACACCGCGCCCAGGATGCGCACGGGCACACCGGAAGCCCGGGCGACCGCAGGATCGATGGTGGCGAACAACAGCGGGCGCGCGATCAGCAACAGCACACCGACAGCTGCGGCGGCGACGAGGGCGGCGGTGGCGGCCGCGGTGGCGTTGATCCCGAAGATGCTACCGAACAACACGTTCACGTTGGCATTGCCGTTGCCGGTGCTGTGGTGGGTGGTGAAGTAGGTCAAGAACAGCACGCCGAGGCCGAGCATCCAGGCGAAGAACGATCCGATCGCCACATCGTCGGTACCGCCGCGGATCCCGCCCAAACCGAGCGCGCATCCGGCGGCGATGGTGGCGGCGAACAGCCCGATACGGGGGCTCAGGCCCAGAGCGAGGGCGGCCATGGCCCCGGTGTAGGCGACGTGACCGAGCGCGTCCCCGGCGAAGACCTCACCGCGTTGCACCAGGAAATAGCCTGCCAGACCGCACAATACGGCCACCGCGGTGCCCGCGAGGAAGGCGTGCACCAGGAACGGATGCGAGAACATGCCATTTAGCGCGCTCATGCGGCAACCTCCAGCGGGGCCTGTCGTTGTGCGGGCGCGTGCAACTGTGCGCGGTCGCGCCACTTCCGCCAGCCCAGGCACAGCAGGTAGCAGCCGAAAGCGAAACTGCTCACCCAGAATCCGATCGGGTACGGTGAGAAGAACGCGAATCCCATTCCCACCCAGGTGACCACGAGCGCGATCGCGACCGAGGCGGCGATCCCGTAGCCGGGGCGACCGGTGAGCTGGTGGGCGGCCGCGGCCGGAGCGACCAGCAGCGCGAACACCAGCAGGCTGCCGGTGACCTGGCTGGTGGCCGCTGCCGCGACACCCAGCAGCAGCATGAACGCCGCACCCACCAACCGCACCGGAATACGCTGCGCGGCAGCGGCTTCCGGATCGATCGAGGACCACAGCAGCGGCCTTCCGAGCAGTGTCAGCGCGAGCAGGAAAGGCACCGCCGCCGCGAGCAGCAGTATGACCTGCTCATCGGTGACACCGGCGATCGTGCCGAACAAAAGGTTGGTCAGCCCGGACAGGAACCCCTTGTACAGGCCGACGAACAACATGCCCGCCGCCAAGGCGAAGGCTTGCACGGTGCCGATCACCGCGGACTGCTCACCACCGCCGCGGGAGCGCATCGACCGGGGCAGGGCCGCGATGATGAGCGCGGCAGCCAGGCATGCGCCGAAATATCCGTAGCCGGAGGCGATTCCGAGCCATGTGGCCGCGGCCGCGCCGGGGAACCCGACCAGGGCCAGGGTGTGTCCGGCGAAGCTCTCGCGCCGCAGCACCATGATCCAGCCGATCGCGCCGGCCACGAGCGCGACGATGGTGCCCGCCCGCAGGGCATTGACCATGAACGGATACGACAGCATCCGCCGCAGGTCCTCAACCAGATTCCAGGTCGCCGTCGGATTCATCGCGGCGGCCCCGCGTCGGGCTCGGTGGGCGCGTGCCCGGCCGCGATGTCGGGTTGCCCGACCACCACCAGCCGTCCGGTGCTGTCACGCAACACCTCGATCCGGATGCCGTAGAGCGCCGAGAGCTTCTCGCCGGTGATCACCTCTTCCGGCGGCCCGCTCAGCGCCGTGCCGCGGGCGAGGTACAGCAGCCGATCCAGGTACGGCAGAATCGGATTCACATCGTGGGCGACCATCATGACCGCGACCTTCTCCTGCCGGCAGATGTCGCGGATGAGCGCGCTGATCCCGGCCTGGCTGGGCACATCGAGACTGTCGAGCGGTTCATCCAGCAACAACAGCCGCGGCCGACGGACCAGCGCCTGCGCGATCAGCAGCCGCTGCTGCTCACCGCCGGAGCACTGCCCGATCGGCCGGTGCGCGTAAGCGCTCGCACCGACCAGCTCGATCACCTCCCGCAACCGCTGCCTTGCCGCGGCATAGCGTTGGGGCGCAATGCTTCTCGACAGCAACGGGACCGGGATGCCCCAACGGGCACCGTCGAGACCCAACCGGACTATATCGAGGCCGCGAATCCGCACACTCGCATCGAACGCCCGGCGCTGAGGCAGATACCCGATCCCGGCATTGCGCCGCCCGGCCCGGCCGCCCAATACCTCGACGGTGCCCGCCGTGATGGGTGTCAGGCCCAGAATCGCCTTCAGCAGTGTGGATTTCCCGGCACCGTTGGGCCCCAGGACAGCGACGAATTGCCCGGGCTCCACATCGAGCGAGACATCGGACCAGACCTGCCTGCCGCCGACCGCCGCCGCGATCCCCCTCATTTGGACCACGGGCGCGGAAGACGGCGGAGGCAAAGACTGCGGCGGGGCTGCGATGGTGTCCATCGCGGCCCTCGCCTTCGTGCCGGTCATCTACTTGCCGGTCGCCTTGTGCAGCGCGTCTTCCAGCGCCTGCAACTGAGCCGACTGCCAATCCTGGAACGTCGCATCCGCCGGAGCCAGGGTCTCGGTGACGGTGCTGACCTCGATCCCCTGCTTCTTGGCCGCGTCGACCTGAGCCTGCACATCCGGGGTGCTGTTCTGGCTGTTGTACACGTAGACCTTGATCGCCTTGGTCGCGATCTGGTGATCGATGGCGGCCTTGTCGGCTGGTGACGGGTCGGTGCCCTCACTGATGGCCTTCAAGAACTCCGCGGGGGTGATCAGCTTGAGCCCCAGCGCATCCGAGAGCGGCGAGAAGATCGACTCGCTCGCCCCGACCTGTGTGCCCGCGTACTTGGCCTTGATGTCGGAGATCAGGCCCGTGTACTTCGCCAGCGCAGTGTTGACGAACTTGGTGCGCTGATCATCGAAGTAGGCGGCATCGGCCGGATCGGCCTTCTTGTAATCGGCGGTGATCGCGTCGACGACCTTGGTCACCGACTCCGGCGAATACCACTGATGCGGATTCCCGTCATCGGCCACGCCCAGCTGCTTACCGACGGTGAGCTCGATGCGGTCCTTGCCCGGATTGGCCGCCAGCAGCTTGTCCGCCCACGCGTCATAACCGATCCCATTGGCGATGAACACCTTCGCACCTGCCACCGTGCGCGCATCCGCGGGTGTGGCCTCGTAATCGTGCGGGTCGGTATCGGGATTGGCGATGATGCTGGTCTCGTGCACTTTGTCCCCGCCGAGCTGGGCGGCGATGCTGCCCCAGGCGTTGATGGTCGCCACCACCTCGAGCTTGCCGCTCGATCCGGACGAGTCCGACGACGTGCTACACGCCGCCACACTCCCCACCAGCGCGGCAGCGCACACCGCCACCGCCACAAAACGTTTGCTGAAAACCGGACCAGCCATCGTGCAACCCTCATCGAACTTGGAACTGAAAATCGTTGTCATTGACGATAACAGGCTGGACGACCGCATACCAGCCGAGCCAGAGACCACATGTCGAGCAACAAATGCGCACATAATCATGTGAGGATGGGTACAGCTCGAGCACGAGGAGACACTGCGATCGGAAAGGAAGACGAATCATGAGCATGTCGACACATGCGACACACACCGGCCATGACCACACACACGGGGAAGGTTGCGGACACGTAGCCGTACCCCACAACGACCACACCGACTACGTGCACGACGGCCACCTGCACCGCGCGCACGACGGGCACTACGACGAGTGCGAACCCACCGCGCACACCGCCCACGACAACCACGACCACATCCACGGCGAGGGCTGCGGGCACGCCGCGGTACCGCACGGCGACCACGTCGACTACATCCACGACGGTCATCGCCACGCCCAGCACGACGGGCACTACGACGAACACTGACCGAACCGGTCAGTCCCGGCAGTAGCACTCCCCCACTGCGACAGCGCAATTCGCTTCGGTGACGGGTGCCGGGCAGCACGTCTCTCCGCGCCGGGCGGCGAAACCTTCCTTGACCGCGACGGCCGCGATGACCAGCGCCGCCGACGGATCCGCCCACGCCCATCCGAGCGTGAGCTCGAGCAGCAGCCCGGCCAGAAGCACCGCCGACAGGTAGGTGCACAGCAGCGTCTGTTTGGAGTCGGCGACCGCGGATACCGAGCCGAGCTCTCGCCCGGCACGGCGCTGCGCGCCCGAGAGCACGGGCATGATCATCAAACTGGTTGCGGCGAGGCCGATTCCGATCACGGATGGCTGGGCCTCGCCGCCTCCGGCCAGCACTCGGATCGCGTCGATGACGATGTAGGCGGCCAGCGCGAAGAACGAGCACGCGATGACCCGCAGCGCGGCCCGCTCGCGTCGCTGCGGGTCGGATCCCGCGAACTGCCAGGCGACGGCCAGGGCTGAGGACACCTCGATGAGCGAGTCCAGACCGAACCCGATCAGCGCCGTCGAGGACACGTGCGCGCCGGCAACGAGCGCCACGCCCGCCTCGATCACGTTGTAGGAGATGGTCGCCGCCACCAGCCACCGGATGCGCCGCGTCAACACCGCGCGCCGTGCCGCCGCCCGCCGCTCCCCCGAGGGCAGCGCCGGCATTCCCAGCGCCTGGGTCATCAGCAGCACCCTTCGGTACCGGCATCCGCGCAGCACGCCGGATCCACCGCGAGCACCAGCCCGAGCAGATCGTCGAGCGCCCGTGCGATGCGCCGATCGGCCAGCTCGTAGCGCGACCTGCGCCCCTCCGGGACGGCCACCACCAGCCCGCAACCTCGCAGGCAGCCAAGGTGATTCGACAGGATCTGCCGCGAGACACCGATCCGCTCGGCCAGCTCGGACGGGTAGCTCGGGGCGGTGCGCAGGCTCAGCAGGATCTGCGTGCGCGTCGGATCGGACAGCGCATGTCCGAACCGGGCCAGCGCGTCACGGTGTAGTACGGTTTCCACAAGCCGATAGTACATCTTATTCTGTATTCAGAATATGATGTACTAATCGATCAGAGCCACCGTGGCTGCGGCCCGGCCCAATATCGACGTCCCGTCCCAATGCGCGACAAGCGCTACAGTCGCGCGGGACGCGTCGAGATCGACGGCTGTGACCGTGCCGGTGAATTCGATCTCCGCGGCTCGGCCCGTGGTGACGTGGACGGGGTTGGCGAAAACCGTGGAGTAGTCGAGTATCGCCGTGGGATGGCCGATCCAGACGGTCAGGGCGGCACCGCCGAGGCCCATGGTGAGCATGCCGTGGGTCAGGACGCCGGGAGCGCTGGTGGCGCGGGCGATGTCGTCGCTCCAGTGGATCGGGTTGAGGTCGCCGCAGACGCCCGCGTAGTTGATGAGTTCGCCCCGTGTCAGCCGGAAGGTCCGCGACGGGAAGCGATGTCCCGCAGGGGTATTGCGTGACAAACCACTCGCCGAGCGCGCGGGGAAGGACCGATTGCGGGTCGAGGTGTGGGGCGGTTCCGGCTGTGGTGTCGGAAGTTCCTGCAAGGCAATATTTTTCGCGATCGCACTGAGTCGTTGCCCTTCGGTTCCGCCGCGTCCGGCGAGAGTGGTGTGCACGGTCTGCACCGGACCGGTGCCGAGGTCGCCGATCACGGTGGTGAGCGCGATGATGTCGCCGCCGCCGACGGTTCGCCATGAGTCCACGGTGATCTCGTGGGTGAGCCGGTCGCCGGCGACGACCGGGCGGTGGCAGTGGATCTCCTGCTCGACCTGAACCAGCCGGGCTGGATCGTAGCCGGCCAATGCCGTACGCAGCAGTTCCCGCTGCGCTGCCGATATGGTCGCGGAGGCGAAGGTGATCGGTGCGATCGTCCCGGGGTAGCCGAGTGTGCCCGCTGTCGCGTCGTCCCAGTGCGCGGGGTGGAAATCCTGTACCGCGCGGGCGAATTCGCGGATCTTCTCGCGCCCGACCTCGTAATGGTCACGGGCGCGGTACACCTGCCCGAGCGCCGGCGTGCGCATCACGTCCTCGTGGGTCATGACGTCTTACGGGCGGCGAAGATGCGCTGGCCGTGCACGGCCAGGGTCTCGTGTGGCTCGGGGAGCACCGTGCGGGGTGGCAGTCCCGCGGCGCTGAGCTGTGCGCGCCATTCGGATTCGGTGAGGAAGATCCGGTTCGTTCCGGCGCGGAAGTCGTTCTCGCCCGCGCGGGTCCGGCCAGGGCGCGCGGACATGAGGAAGTGCATCGAGGTCAGTAGTTGGGAATGTTCGCGGCAGGATTCGATGAAGACCAGCTCGCCGCCGGGGTGCAGCAGGTCGTGCAGCTGCCGCAGCATTCGGGCGCAGTCGTGGGCGTTGTGCAGCACGTTCGCGGCCACGATGAGGTCGTAGGGCGGCTTGTCGGGCAGGTCGCTGTTGAGGTCGACTTCGCCGTAGCGCACCCACGGATAGGCGCCGAAGCGATCGCGGGCCGCGGTGAGGAAGAATGGCGACACGTCGGTGAAGTGGTAGTCGACGGCCCTACCGTCTAGGATCGGGAGCAGGTCGGCGGTCGTGCCGCCCACGCCCGCACCGAGTTCCAGGATCCGGACCGGCTGCCGGTCTCGCGCCAGCCGGTCGACAGCACGCGAAATGAGCTCGGCCGCCACGGTGTTCAGGTGGCGGTTGATCGGATTGTCCCGGTAGGCCGCGTCGGCGGTGAGCAGGTCGGCATCGGGGAACAGCAGTTCCTGGGCCAGGATTCGGTCCCGCAGCAGTTCGGGCAGCCGCCGGTTGGCCTCGTCGAAGAACCGTGCCAGTCGCGCGGGGAAGCCGAAGTCCGCGCACACCTGGGTGAGGGTCGCGCGTTCGGGGGTGTCACCTTCGCGCAGTTCGGTGTATCCGCGCGCGGGATCGTGACGGATCCATCGGCGGTCGGTGAGCTCGGCCAGCCAGCGGCGCACCAGCCAGCGGTGGCGCGGATGGACGCCCAGCGCCGTCGCGATCTGCTCCTCTGTGCGGGCCGTGCCCTCGGGCAGTGCCGGGAGCAGTGTCGCGGTCATGGCGCGCAGGCCGAATCGATCCAGGTCGCCACGTGCGGAAAGCAACTGCCGCGTTTGCTGATCCGTGCCATCCGGGGCCGAATGGGTCGCATTGCCGGTCGAGTCGGCCGGCGGGATGTTGTGATTGCAGCGGAAGGTGTTGTCCGGATCGTATTCGGCCTTGATCTGCCGCAGCCGCTCGTAGGTGGCGGGCGGATAGGCGCTGCGCACCCGCTCCGGGGACGCGGCGTCGTCGAGAATGCCGATGTACGGGCCGCCCGCCGAGCAGCCCTGCACGGCCGCGGTGACCTCGGCGATCCACTGCCGCGACGCACACAGGTCGGTGCCCGGCGGTCCGCCGGAGAACAACACCATATGGTAGGCGGCGTCGTGGAATCCGAATGCCGTTGCCTGCGCGGGCATTCGCCGTATCGCGCCGCCGAGTTGGTGCACCGAGATCAGCGAGTACGGGGTCGGCATGCGCGTGGCCAGATCGACCAGCGCGTCGATGGCGGTGTCGTCGAAAGCACGCAGCCACTCCGAGCCGGTCGCGGTCCCGTGGCCGTCGTGGAAGGCCTGTTCGGTATTGCGTTGCAGCTCGGGATATTCCAGCGGACGGATGAGATCCAGTTCCGGTTGGCTTATGCGGCGCAGCCGTCCCAGCACATCGTGGGCCCGCTGCTCGGGCCCCAGATAAGCCGCGGTGATCGCAGCCATGGGCGGACCTTCCGGCGCGGTGGGCGGCCAGTGCAGCAATGTCGCGCGCAACGCCAGCTCGTCGGGAGCCTCCGCGCACAGTTCCCGGAAGCGCCGGAAGACGGTGCGCGCCTGGTCGAGCCGGAACAGCAGCGTCCCGGCGTGCAGGGTAGTGATCGGGTGCAGCTCGAGTTCCAGGGCGACCACGATGCCGAAGTTGCCGCTGCCGCCGCGCAGCGCCCACAGCAGTTCGGGATGATGGTCGGGCGTGGCGTGCACCAGACGGCCGTCAGCCAGCACCACCTGTGCGGAGCGCACGTTGTCGCAGGTGAATCCGAACGATCGTTGCAGCCAGCCGGTGCCGCCGCAGACCGCGGTGCCGATCACACCGACCGTGGACACATCGGCTCCGGTGACCGCGAGACCGTGGCGATGACATTCCTTGTCGAGGTCCACCCACGTCACTCCGGCCGAGACGACCGCCCGGCGGGTGGCGGGGTCGATGGTGACGGTCCGCAGCGCTGACAGATCCAGCAGTAGTGAGCCATCGGCGGTGGCGTGGTTGGCGACCTCGTGCCCGCCGCCGCGCACGGACACCGCCAATCCGTGTCGGTGCGCGAACGCCACGGCCGCACGGATATCGGACACTCCGGTACAGCCGACGACGGCTGCGGGGTGCTGATCCACGGCAGTGTTCCAGCGCCGTCGCGCGCTGTCGTAGCCCGGGTCGCCCGGTGCGTGGACCGGTCCCCGGCAGGCGGCGCGCAGTGCGGACATCACGTCGAGATCGGATGCGGTGGTCATGGGGCGACGGACTCCTCGGCGACGACAATGGCGGGCACCGACGCGATCAGCGACTGCTCTTCGAGATGGTCGGCGAGGATTTCGGGCAGGCGCAGACGTACGAACCGGGCGAGCGGGTTGGTGCACAGCTCGGCGGCTCCGCTGTCGTCCACGGCTTCGACACCGGCGTGCTGTTCCGGTCGGCCCGCGGCGAGGACCCGCCCATCCGCGGAGTACAGGAGTACGGCCGCGTCGGGCGGTATCACCGCGGCGAGTTGCGCAGGCGTCACCGCCGCCGGATTCTCCTTGTCCAGCAGGGCATTCGGGATGGCCGCGACAAGGACCGCAGGGTCGCGCAGGGCGGTAGCCAGCGCAGCCGGCCAAGACCCGTTCGCGCTGCCTGGCAGTTGGTCCCACGCCATGTTGCGTGTCGTTGCCGGTTCGGGCGCGTCCACGGTCAGGACGACATCGTAGCGATATCGGGTGAGCTCGGTGTCCGCGCCGATGGGCTTCGCATGGCAGGCGACGCGAACCATCCGTTCGTGTTTGCCGGCCAGGCGCGCGAAGAACCGTGGATCGCACAGCAATTCCTCTTCCGCCGACAGGCGCGCAGTGGCCCGCCGCGCCAGCTCCGCCGCGGTGGCGTCGGGATGCCGAGCGGCTTCGATCCAGTGCGCGAACTCAGCAGCGCTGGCCAGATTCCGGATATCCCCGACTACGACCGCGCCGCCGGGAGCCACCAGATCGAGTGCGTCCTCGAGCACCGCCGTGAGATACGCGGCGTCGGGAAAACACTGGGTGACACTGTTGAACACGATGCGGTCCGGCGCGGCCGCACCCACCGAGCGCAGCGCCTCCACGACCGGTGCCGCGGTGAGCTGATGCGCGGCGGCGTGCACCACCCGCACCCCGGGCAGCGCCTGCGCGCGCAACCGTTCCACCGCGGGTTCGGCCGGATCGAGTCCCACATAGCCACGGGTGCGCGGATGAATACGATGCGCGAGCAACCCACTGCCACAACCGACTTCGAGCACCGTCTCGGGCCCGCCGCGCAGCACGAGCCGCACGGCGTGGTCGATCCACTCGAGCATGTGCGCACGATCGAACGGCGCACCGGTGTCGGAAGCGCGCCACCCGGACAGGTCCAGATCATCACCGTGGCGCTGCTCGGCGGCGGCGTACACGTAGGAGTAGACGTGCCGCCAATGCTCGAGATGCTCGCTCAGCAGCGGCCCGGGCACAGGCCGCACCGCGAGCGCACTGTCGGCCGGATACACCACGATCGCCTCGCGATTCGCGTCCCAGTACGCGGACCGCACCCACGGATGCGCGGCGACAAGAGAAACCAGGCGAGCGGTCACGAGCGTCGCGCCTCCGCCCCGGAAGCCGCATCCGCCGCCGAAACAGCCTTCGCGCCGGGAATAGCCTCTGTCGTCGCCGGATTCGTCCGCGTCACCCCCGGAACCGGGGCCACCATGACCGACTCCTGCCCCGCCCCATCCGGAGCGGACTCCGACCGGCCCGAATCTCGCCGCGCTGTCTGCGGAACAGGTTGTGCGGCAGCGAGTTCAGCGGAGCCGAACATGCGGTAAACCCGTTCGGGGTCGTTGGCGGCGTGGGCTCGTCCGGCGTGGGCGTCGCGCCAGCAGCGCTGGATCACGCTGTCCGGGCGCAAGGCTCGGCCGCCGGAGTTCTCGAACAGCCGGTCCACCGCGTAGACAGCGCGTTCGGTACCCCGTACTTGGTCGCGGCGCAGCCGCAGCCGTTCCGGTGGCGTGATCGGTGCGCCCGTCGCCGCGAGGTCGTAGAGGCGGCCGATGTTGTGGGTGAGCAACACCCAGGCGGCGTCGAGTTCGGCGGAGGCTTCGGCGATGCGGGTGAGGGTGGCCGGGTCCCCGCGGAAGGCGCTGCCGGTGAAGCCGCTGTCCTTGGTGGCGTCGCCGGGCAGGGCGACCCGGATTCGGTCGCGCTGCTGGTCGAGGTGGGCGTGGTAGCCGCCGCGCGCCATGCCGATGATGGCGGCGGTAATGGCGCTGGTGTGGACGCAGCCGAACGGGATCCGATACAGCGGGCCATCGTTCACCGCGTTGCCGGGGGTCTCGCATTTGCCGACCGAGCCGGAGTCCAGCACGCGGTGGTCGGGGACGAACACGTCCTCCACCACGAGGTCGTTGCTGCCGGTGCCGCGCAGGCCGACGGCCTGCCACACGTCGAGGACGGTGTAGTCCGCGGCCGGGACCAGGAAGGTGCAGGAGCCGGCCGCGGTGTCGCCGTCCATGACGCGCGCGCCCAGCAGCACCCACTGCGCGTGGTCGCAGCCGGAGGCGAATCCCCAACGGCCGCTGAGCCGGTACCCGCCTTCGACCGGGGTGGCGGTGCCGGTCAGGGCGTAGGACGAGCAGAGGCGAGCGTTCTGATCACCACCCCATACCTCGTCTTGGGCGGCGGTGTCGAACAGTGCGAGGTTCCACGGTGAGATGCCGAGCACGGCGGCGACCCAGCCGGTGGAGCCGCATGCCGCGGCCAATTCCGTGACGGCGGTGTAGAACTCGGTCGGGTGCGCCTCGTATCCCCCGTGGCGGCGGGGTTGCAGCAGCCGCAGCACACCGGTTTCGGTCAGTTCGTCGATGGACTCCACCGGAATCCGGCGCGCCTGCTCGGTTTTGGCCGCGCGGTCGCGCAGCGCGGGCAAGATCTCGCGGAGGGCGGCGAGCACGGCCGTGGTGTCGGCCGCCGACGCGACAGCTCCGCCGGGCACGGCTCCCGGGTGGTCGGTGACGGTGACATGGGTGTCGGGCATGGCGAAATTCCTTCGTCTCATGGATGTTTGGTGAACCGCAGCAGCCCGGTCGCGGGGTCGGCGGACGCCAGTGTCAGGCCGGCTGCGCGGGATTCGCGGGCGAGCCGGTCGGCGTCGGCGGGCCAGACGCGGTGCCGGGCGACGACCTCCTGGAGCAGGTGGTCGTCGCGGTAGGTGCGGTAGGTCATGTGCCAGACCAGTGATTCGGCGTCCACGGGCTCGGCTCGGCTCCAGCCCTCGTAGCGCAGCAGCCCGGCGCGGGCCTGGGTGTAGCGGCGTTCGGGTGAGACCTCGACGCGTCCGGGCCGCTGTATTTCCACGACCGCCGCTCCATCCGGGCCCAGCGCGGCGGCGAGGGCGTGCCAGACCCGGGGCCGGGTGGCGGCGTCGAAGTGGCCGATCACCCCCAGCGCCACCACCGCCGAGCAGTGCGTCGGCAGCTCGGTGTCGAGGAATCCGGTGGGCAGCACGGTGATTCGCTCCCGCAGGTCCTTGCGGACGGCCAGCCGCGACAGCAGCACCGCACGCATGGCCGGGGCCGGTTCCACCGCGATGATCCGCGCGTCGGGCACGGCGTCGGCCACCAGCATGGTGGACAGACCGGTGCCCGCACCGATATCGAGCACGGGCCCGACGATGGTATCCACGTCGGCGAGCATCGCGGTCAGCGTGGGCTCCACGCTCGCCACGTACGGCGTGGCCATCAGGTCGTAGAACTCGGCGGCGGCCGCGTACTCTTCGCTCACTCCGCTGCCCCGTTCACCCGCGCGAGCCGCTCTGAAATCTGGTGCGCGACAAGGCCGACGGCCGGTGGTCGTAGCAGCGCGTAATGGTGCGCCGCGATCGGCCGTGAGTCGATGGCGGCGGCGGTGTAGGCCGCCCACCCCAGAGCTTCCAGGTCGGCGCAGTCGTCGACGCCCATACCGACACCGGAATTGCGCGGTGAGGGCAGTTCGGCGCGGATCAGCAGAACCTCGAGTCCCGCTCCGTCGAGCGGGCCGGTGGCGTGCTCGCCCAGCGCCCGCAGGTGGCGACGGAAGATGTTCTCACGCAGGCGCTTATCCTCCGGCGCGCCCCGCTCGGCGAGACCGGCGGCGGCCAAGCGGGCCTCGGCTTCGACGCGCCGTTCCGATTCGGAGAGGGAGTCGAAATCGATGCCGCGCGAGTCGGTGCCGAGATTGATGTCGAGGAAGGCTTCCAGCGAGCCGAGATACCGCGACCAGAACGCGCCGCCGTCGACATGGTGGATACGGTCGGCGATATTCGCGTCCACCAGGACGAGCACCTCGACTGTTTCCCCGGCAGCGCGCAGCCGCCGGGCCAGTTCGTGGGCGATGATGCCGCCCATGGACCAGCCGCCGAGGCGATAAGGACCCTCGGGCTGCCGCTCGCGTACGACCCGCTCGTAGACCTCGGCCAGCCCGACGATGGTCTGCGGCCCTGCGGCCCCGGTTAATTCGGGATCCTGGATGCCGATCACGGGCCCGTCGGTGGTGAGAGCGCGGGCCAGGTCGAGGTAGCACAGCACATCACCGCCGGTCGGGTGCACCAGGAACAGTGGCCGTCCGGTACCGTCGCGCAGCGGCACCAGGCAGTCACGCGGACTCTCCGCGACGGCGTGCCCGACGGCCGCGAGGGTGGGGTCGGCGAGGAATTCCCGCGGGGTGAGCGCCAGCCCGAATTCCGCCCGCAGACGGCCGAGCATGCGGATCGCCATCACCGAATCGCCTCCGGCGCTGAAGAAATCGGTGCCACGGTCGATCTCGGCAGAATCCAGCAGCTGAGCCCACAGTTCGGCGATCGCCTTCTCGGTGTCGGTCGCGGGTGGGCCGTCGGCTGTGACCCGGACCGCTGCGTCGATGCGCCCGGCCGGTCGTTCTGCGGCCGGCAACGCGAGGGCCTGGGTCCACGCCTCGGGTCGGCGGACCAGATCGGTGACCTGGTCACAGACCGCGGTGAACAGATCGTCAAGTACGCCCGGTGGGAACAGCTCGGCGACCGCGTCGAGGTTGACCGCCACCGAATCATCCCAATCCCATTGGAACACCTGCATATCCAGCGCCACCTGGGGTGTGCGCACGCGCTGGTAGAACTCGCGCACATCCACAGTGTCCGGGGTGCCGCCCGGTGGGTGCAGGCCCAGCGTGCTGTGGAAGACGACCGGCGCTTGGGGTGCGGTGTCGCGTCGGCGACGGCTCAGCTCGCGCACCACCTCCACGCCGGTCACCTGCCCGTGGTCGAGCATGGTGGCCATGGCGGCCTGGAGGTGCTGGGCCGCGGCGGCGAACGTAGCCTCCTGCGGCAGCGCCACATCCAACAGGACGGTGCCCGCGTAGGGGCCGATGGCGTGGTCGAGATCGCGGGGCAGGTGCAAGCGGTTGAGGTAGAGCACATTCAGTAAGAACCGCCGATGCCCAGCCAACTCGGCCAGCGCCAAGGCATAGCAGGTGGCGAACGCGGTCGTGGGCGTGATGTTGTACGCCGCGCAGTGCGTGCGCAGCACCGCCATCTGCTCACCGGTGACCCGGAACTCCCTGCGCGCGAGGGTATCGGGGCGCACCTGGTCGAACGGGACCGCCAGCGGCAGCGCGGGTGCGGTGGGCAGGTCGTCGAGGCGGTCCCACCACCAGTCGCGCTGGATCTGCCATTCGGGTTCGAGGCGCTGGCGGTTGATGGTCTCCACATAGTCGCCGAAGTGGGCGGTCAGCGGCGGCAGCACGGTGTTGGGGTCATCGAGGTAGGTGAACAACTCGGTGAACATCAGCTGCACCGACCAGCCGTCGGCGACCAGCAGACTGCACACAATGTGCAGGCTGAGCTCGTCGCCGGGCAGCCGCACCGCGGTGATGCGGAACGGCCACGGGTCCATGCCCGGTCCGGCGTGCTGCATCTCGGTGCGAATGTCGGCGAGCACCCGCGCGACCTCACCCGGCGCGGAGCGCAGGTCGACCGTGATGATGGGCAGGGCCGTCAGGCGCGGATCGGCGGCCGCGAGCACCTGCTGAGTGCCGTCGGGCAGGAAGAACGCCCGCAGCATGGGCTGGCGTTCGACCTGCCGCCGCACCGCCTGCTCGACCGCGTCCGGATCGATGCCGCGCAGCCGGAAGTCGACGTAGTTGTGGGCGGAGTCGTAGCTCAGCGCGTACCCGTGCTGCTGGCCGACCCAGTACGCCTGCTGCAGCGGGGTGAGCGGGAACGGGGCGTCCGGATCAGCCTGGCGCGCCAATTCGATGGCGGGCAGCGCGGATTCGGAGCGGCGCTCGGTGATGAGCGCGATCAGGTCGGTGACGGTGATATCGCCGACCAGGTCGACCACCGGCACGGCCACACCGAACCGGCCGCGCACCAGTGTCGCCATCCGCACCGCCAGCACCGAGTCTCCGCCCAATCCGATGAAGGTCGAATCGGGTTGCACTACACCGGATTCGAGCGACAGGACCCGCTCCCAAATCTCGGTCACAACCACGGAGATGTCATCGGCGGCACCCAATCGCGGGCCGGCCTCGGGCGCGGTCCACGCGTCCGGCTCCCCGGCCAGTCGCCGCAGCCAGCTCACATACGCGGTGAAGGCTGTGTCGGCGGGCTGGGGTTCGAGGACGGTCTCGAGCACGTCCCACTGCACCTGCAAGCCCCCCGCCTGGACGAAGGCCTGGTGGTCGAGCCACACCTGCGGAGTCTGGCTGACGCCGTGGGTGATTCGGCCCGCCCACTCCAGATCCGGTTCGCCGCCGACCAGCTCGGCCACATCCAGAGCGCTGGTGAACACCACCGGCAGCAACTGCCGCTGCCCGGTGCGGCTGGACAGGTCGGCGAGCACGTCGAGCGCCGAATACTCGCGATGGTCGATGTCGTCGAAGAGCCGCTGTTGGGTGCGCGCCACCCGCTCGGCGAACGAGCCTCCGGCCGTGCGGTCCACCTCGTGGGCCAGCAGGGTGGTGAAATCACCCACCACGTCTTCGATTCCGGGTAGCACCGCCGGGCGGTCCACCAGTGTCAGCGACAGCGTGAACCGGTCGTCCCCGGACCAGGCCGCCAGCACGTCGGAGTAGGCGGTGAGCAGCACCGCCGACGGGGTGACGCCGTGTGCGGCGGCCAACTGCCGCAGGGCCTGCCAGTCGGCGGGCGCGAGCCGATCGGCGCGGCGGGCGAACCAGGGCTGCATCTGGGTTCGAGTCCGGGTCGGCAGGTGCGGCGGCGCGGGCAGCTCGGGCAATCGATGCTGCCAATAGTCGAGCGCCCGTGCGGATTCCACGCTGTCGGCGCGGCTGCCGACGTGGGCCACATAGTCGGCGAACCGAGTCCGCGCCGGTGCCTTCTCCGCGGCCGGGTTCAGGTAGTGGTCGCGCAGATCGCGGTCGAGAATCAAGAAGCTGCCCGCGTCGCAAATCAGTGCGTCGATGCCGACGAACAGCCGCGTCGTGTGCACGTCGAGCTTCGCGGCCCGCACATCGAACAGCGGCCATCGATCCGGGCGGTGCACCCGGTGCGAAAGCCTGCGCCGCAGCTCGGCGAGCGTCTCCTCGCGCTGGTCGACGGGCATCGCCGCGAGATCGTGCCGTCGGATCCGATAGTCGGGCACCTGCGCGAGCACCTGGTTGCGCCCGTCCTCGGTGATCACCGCCCGCAGCATGTCGTGCCGCCCGATCACCGCGTTCCAGGCCCGCTCATAGCGATCGGGATCCAGGTCGGTGCAGTCGTATTCGAGATAGATGTGGCAGGCGACGTCGCTCAGCCCGAACGCCCCGGACCGCCCCACCAAATAGGCATGCTGCACGCGGGTCAGCGGAAACGTCGCACTGTCGGCCTTCGATCCCGCGTTACCGAGCCGTGCGGCGTGATGTTGCCCGCGACTGGTGATTCCGGTGCGATCTGGCCCGGAGTCCGTCACAGTCGTTGCCGCACTGTCGGTGTGGAACCCGGCTACAAGCATGCCGGGATGACGAGGAGATGCCGCACCGACCACCCCGGTAGCCGGGGTGCCCGACCCCGGCGCGACCGTAGCCGAAACTGCCGGTGTCGCTGCGGCCGGAACCACGGGATCCGGCCCCGAGACCTCCATGGCCGCGCCGGGGCGCGACGCCGCCAGTCGGCTGTCCAACAGTCCCGCGAACGCGGAAACCGTGGAATGCGAGAGCAGTTCACGCATCCGCAGATCGGTACCCCGCTGGTCGTTGACCCGTTCGAGCATCCGCGTCGCGGTCATCGAGGTGCCGCCGAGCGCGAAGAAGTCAGCATCCGAGGCAATCACGTTCTCGCCCAGCAGTTCTCCCCACAGAGCCGCGACGAGGCGCTCAGAACTCGCCGCCGGGGCGGGGCTCCCCGCAGCCGAGGTATGAGCCTCCACGAGCCGTGCCGACTCGGGTGTCTTCGTCCGAGGCGGTTGCTGTTGTACCGCGATGGAGTACACGCCACCCGTACCCATTTCGGGTCGGGGCGGCCGAGTCGATGCGGCGACCTGCGATGTCGTTGGCGGCTGGACGTCCGCGGACGGGTCCCGCGTCGAGACCGTGGACGCGCCCACCGCCGCCTCGACGGCTATCGCAGCGTCGCTCGCGGTTGCCTCTGGCACGGCGGTCACGGAATTTCCCTGAACCGCAGCCGTATACGAGTCGTCCGGAGCTGGTCCCCGCGATCGCGCAGCAGTCGTGGCGGCTGTCTGGTCGAGTATGACCGCTTCCTGCCTGGTTTCGGCCGTCTCCAACACCTGTGTGACGGCCGGTGCGGCACCGCTCGTGTCGGAGATCGAGGTGCCCATCGGTGGGGTGAGCCGTGCGCCGCCGAGTTCTGCGGATGGGTCGATCCAGGTCCGGCGGCGATCGAACGCGTAGACGGGTAGACGGACACGGCGACGCCGCCGGTACAGGGCCTCGACATCGATATCCACACCGCTACACCAGAGTTCGCCGAGCGCGGTGAGCAGCGTAGAGCGATCTTCGTCGGCTCCGCGGTCCCGGGCCGCGGCGGATTCGGCAGCGTCCGGCAGGGTGGTGAGGGCTGTGACCGGTGAGGCGGACGGAACACGGCGTGCGAGCGTCGCCAGGGTGCTGCCGGGTCCGACCTGAATGACGGTGGCGGGTTCGGCGGTAGCAGCCGATATCGCGGCGCTGAAGCGGACGGGCTCGACCAGGTGCCGTGCCCAATGGTCAGCGTCCAGGGTTCGCATGGCCCGCCCGGTGAGCGTGCTGTAAAGCGGCAGAGTGCCGGGGACGATGGAGATTTCGGCCGCGGCCACGCGCAGGGGTGCAGCGGCAGCGGCCACGCTCGGCGAATGTAGGGCGGCCGCTACACGTAGTCGGCTGGTTCGGATTCCCATGGCGGTCAGGCGTATAACGAGGGCGTCGAGCGCGGGTTCCGGGCCGGAGACCACGCAGGAGTCAGCGGCGTTCACCCCGGCGAGGGCCAGATCCGGGTGGGTGGCGAGCGCGCGCAGGGTTTCCGATTCGCCGAGCTCGACGGCCAGCATGCCGCCGGGGGCGGTGGCGGCCAGGGCTCGCGAGCGCACTGCGACCAGTCGGGCGGCGTCGGGCAGGGTCAGCATGCCCGCGATGACAGCGGCGGCATATTCGCCGAGGCTGTGGCCGAGGACAGCGTCGGGTTCGACGCCGCGTGCGCGCATGGTGGTCGCCGTCGCGAGTGAGACGGCGAACAGTGCGGGTTGGCCGAGGCGGATGTCGTCGACGTCACCGGGGGCTGCGCGGCCGGTCACGATGTCGTGAATGTCGTAGTCGAGCAGGGGTTCCAGTGCTTCCGCACATTCGTCGATGACACTGGTGAACACCGGGTCGTCGCGGTAGAGCCCGGCCCCCATGCCCGGGTATTGCGCGCCTGCGCCGGGGAAGGCGAAGACGATCCGTGGGCGTTCGGGCGGCACTTCCCGCATGGTGATGACACGCGGAGCGGAGCCGCCAGCGCGCAGCAAAGCCGCGGCGCGCCAGCCGCTTTCGGCGTGTGATCCGCTGGAGGCGGTGAAGGTGTAGTCGGCGTGGGTGCCGTCGGGGACGGAGATGTCCAGCTGTGCGCGACAGCTCGATTCCGAGGCCGCCGACACCAACAGCAGCTTCGCCTCGAGGTCGGTCGCCTCGCCGGGGATGACTGCGGGCGCTTGTTCCAGTACCGCGTGGCAATTGGTGCCGCCGATGCCGAACGAGCTCACTCCGGCGATGCGAGTCCCGTTGCGTTCCGGCCACTCTCGGGAATGACCTGGCAGCTCGAACACTCCCTGATGTCTTTCCAGTTCGGGATGCGCGGCGTCGGCGTGCAGGGTGGCGGGGATACATCGGTGGTGCAGCGCCAGTGCGGTCTTGATGAGCGAGGCGATCCCGGCGGCGCTGTTGGTGTGGCCGATATTGCTCTTGACCGACCCTACTCGGATCGGATTGGGCACCATACGTTCGCCGAAAACTGCGGCGAGCGCGGTCAACTCGATCTGGTCGCCGAGCACGGTCGCGGTGCCGTGAGCCTCGATGAGGTCGACGGCGTCCGCATCGACGTCGGCGACGGCGAGGGCTTCGGCGATCACCCGTGCCTGCCCGGCCGCCGAGGGCGCGGTGAATCCGGCCTTCCCGGCTCCGTCGTGGTTGACCGCCGTGCCGCGGATTACCGCGTAGATGGGGTCGCCGTCGGCCAGTGCGTCGGCGAGCCGTCGCAGCACCACGATGCCCGCGCCTTGGCTGTGCACCATTCCGGTGCCGTCGGCGGCGAAGGAGCGGGTGTGCCCGTCGGCGGAGAAGATGGCCTCGGGCACATGCAGATAGCCGCGGCCCTGCGGCACGATCAGCGATGCGCCGCCGGCGAGGGCGGCGTCGCATTCGTCGTGCAGCAGTGACTGGACCGCCATGTGCACCGCCACCAGCGAGGTCGCGCAGGTGGCCTGCACTGCGACCGCGGGGCCGGTCAGGTTGAGCCGGTAGGAGATCTGCTGCGGGAAATAGTCGGTGAGTGTTCCCATGTCGGCCTGCAACAGGCCCAGCGGATCTTGGTGCGCGCGTTGGCGGTAGGCCGCGAGATTGGATTCCCGGTAGTCGCTGTGCGAGGCTCCGGTGAACACGCCGATCTCGCCGAGGCCGCCACCGGCGCGGTGGCCGGCGTCGCCCAGGGCGTCCCAGGCGCATTCGAGCAGCAGGCGCAACTGCGGATCGAGCAGGGCGGCGTCGTGGGCCGTCAGGCCGAAGTGGGCCGGGTCGAACTGCTCCTGTCCGGCGATGATCGCGCCGACGGGCACGTAATTGCGGTGGCGGCGAATGTCTTCGGGGACGCCGTGCGACGCCAGTTCGGCGTCGTCGAAGCGGGTCAGGCCCTCGCGGCCGGAGGCGAGCAGGTCCCAGAACGACGCCAGATCGGGTGCGCCCGGGAAGCGGCAGGCCATGCCGATGATGGCGATGGCGTTGTCGTCGACATCATCGCTGGTGTCGCCGAGAGGTTTGGCATTGTCGTCGGTCACGCCGCGATCTCCATTTCCGACTCGATGGCCACTTGTCCGCGCAGCATGGCCAGTACGGGACAGGACTGCTCGACCAGACGCCGCAGTTCCTCGTAGCGGGCGGGTGCGGCGGGGCCGCTCAGGTTCGCGCGCACCGTGATTCGGCCGGGCTGGGTGGGGTCGGTGACGCCGAAGACCGGTCCCAGGTCCAGGTCCGCGGTCACGTCCACGGTGAGCGTGTCGATGTCGATGCCCAGGCGGGCGGCGTGGAATCGGTAGGTGACGGCCTGGCAGGTGCCCAGCGCGGCGAGCGCCAGCCCGATGGGATCGGGACCGGCGTCCCCGCCTCCGGCGGCGACCGATTCGTCGACGGTGAACCGGTGGCCGCCGATGCGCACGTTCATTTCGGTGGCTGTTCCGGGCCGGTGTTCGGTGTGGGCGGTGAACCGCTGGCGGCGTTCGGTGCCGCGCAGCAGGGCGGCGCGCAGCCGGTGCACGGTGTCAGTGAGCGCCATGCGCTGTGAGCCTCGCTTTCGATCGGTGGGCGCGCCGGCGTTGTCCGCGCGCGACGGCCGCTGTGAGGTCGATAGGCGCGCCGGACGATCGGTGCGCGGGCGCGGCATCGGCTGGGTCGGTGTGCGCGGCGATCCAGGCCGCCAGGCGGCGGACGGTGCCGTGCCGAAAGATGTCGGGGACCGTCAGCGCTGGGGTCAGGCGCCGCAGGCGGCGGTGGGCGCGCACCAGGGTGAGAGAGGTCGCGCCGAGGTCGTGGAAGGGGGTAGTCGGGGTGACGGAAGGACCGAGCAGGTCGATGAAGACCTGCGCCACAACCGATTCGATGTGCTGCCGCCCTGCGGCCGGGGCGGGCGGGGCGATAGTCAATTCCGGTGCGTCCGCGGACGCGGCCACAGGCAATCCGTGTGCTCGCGCGCTATCGCGCAGCAGGGCCAGCCATTCCGCGCCGGGGGCGGGATCCGCCGCCTCGGAGTCGGCCGACTCGAGTCGCACTGTGAGTGTGAGCCCGCGCTCAGCGGCATGACGTGCTGCCTCGACCAGCCAGCCTGCGGACGCATCGTCGGCTGTGGGGTTCACCGCTTCCTCGTGGTCCGTTTCAGGCTCGATAGCGTCGATGTTGCTGCGGCGGAACGGATTCGGCAGACGTTTCTGGTCGACCTTGCCGTTGGGCGTCAACGGGATCGAGTCGAGGGTCAGCCACCTGGTCGGCACCATGTAGGGCGGCAGATGCCGCGCCGCGTGGGCGGCGAGTTCGGTGGTGTCGAGGGCGGCGTCACCGGTGACGAGGTAGGCCACCAAACGTGGCCGCTCGTCCGCGCCCGGCACCGCCGCGGCGACACCGCGCCGCACGCCGGGGAACCGTCTGATCACGGCCTCGATCTCACCCAGTTCGATACGGTGGCCGCGAATCTTGACCTGCCGGTCGGCGCGGCCGAGGAATTCGATCTCGCCGTCGGGACGCCAGCGCCCGAGATCCCCGGTGCGGTACAGCCTGCGGCCCAGGCGGGCGTTCCAGGCGAAGCGTTGCGCGGTCTGCTCCTCGTCGCCGACGTAGCCGCGTGCCAGTCCGGCCCCGCCGATGTACAACTCCCCGGGCTCACCGATCGGACAAGGTCGGCCGTTCTCGTCGAGGACCAGGAACTGCTGCTCCCGCAGCGCACGGCCGTAGGGGATGCTGGTCCACTGCGGGTCCACGTCGTCGATGGGATGGGCGATGGACCAGATCGCGGCCTCGGTCGCACCGCCCAGACTGATCACGCGGACATCGCCGATCACCGCGCGCAGCCGGTCGGGCAGCGACAGCGGAATCCAGTCGCCCGACAGCAACATCAGCCGCAGCGAGCGCAGTTTCGCCGCCGCCACCGGATCGGCTTCGGCGTACTCGACGAGCATCTCCGCCAGCGCCGGCGCGGTGTTCCACACCGTGCCCCGGTGCGCGGCAACCAGATCGCACCAGTGCCCGGGATCACGCAGCCGGTCGGCATCGGGCACGACCAGACCGCCGCCGACGCCGAGCACACCGAACAGGTCGTAGATAGAAAGATCGAAACTCAACGCCGACAACGCCAGAACCCGATCCTGCGGCCCAACGGTGAAGCGGTCGTTGATGTCATCGAGGGTGGTCCGTGCGGCGCTGTGCTCGATGGCCACACCCTTCGGCTCACCGGTCGACCCGGAGGTGAAGATCACGTACGCGAGATCGTCGGCGGCATTGTCGGGCACCTCGCCCGCAGCGGGGGCGCGGTCGGTGTCCGACCCGGCATCGAGGTGATGCGCGGTGACCGTGCCGGGCAGGCGCGCGGCAGTGGTCGTGGAGGTCACCGCGTGGGCGATCTCGGCGCGTCGGCACACCGATGCGATCCGCGATTCCGGCCAGTCCGGTTCGATCGGCACGAAAGCCGCTCCGGCCCAGAGGATTCCGTAGGCAGCGACAACCTGATCGGCTGACTTCGGCAGTACGACGGCCACGCGATCCTTCGGACCGATGCCCGCGGCGGTGAGCCGGGCGGCCAGCGCCCGCGCTCGCCGCTGCAGCTCACCGTGGGTCAGCATGCCCGAGGAAGCGAAGACGGCAGGAGCGTCCGGCTGCGATTGCGCCGACAGGCGCGGTGGGTCGATGAGCAGTACACCGGGGCCTCGGCTGGCGGCGGGCAGTTCGGCAATCGCCTCGAAATGCGGGTTCCAGCTCAATTCCGGGCTGTCCCAGGCGGGGTCGCCGTCGGCGAGGGTGCGCAGCAGCCGCATGTGCGCGCCGAGCATCTGGGCCACGAATCCGGCCGGGAACGCCTGCTCGACGGCATCCCAGGCCAGGCGCAGGCCGCCGTCCTCGTCCCAGACGATATGGTCCAGCGCCACCTGCGGGGTCTGCGAGACGCCGAAGACCTCGACGCCCAGCCATGCCGCCGCGCCTGCCCTGGCCTGGCCGAGCCCGACACCGCTGGTAAAGACGATCGGATAGCGCGGAGTCAGGTCACCAGCCTGGGC
This sequence comes from Nocardia sp. NPDC046763, assembly GCF_040645495.1. Lineage (NCBI taxonomy): Bacteria > Bacillati > Actinomycetota > Actinomycetes > Mycobacteriales > Nocardiaceae > Nocardia > Nocardia sp. NPDC046763. The sequence goes on from NZ_JBEYYI010000026.1 coordinate 47,693, forward strand.
GCGCTGGACTTCCACCCCGCTATAGGACCGGTGCTCGAGATCGGCCCAGAAGCGAGTGTTGACCCGGGTCGCGAACTCGGTGAATCCGCGCCACGCCAGCGGATCCAGGGCGGGCAGTTCGACCAATGCCGTGGTGCTGAAATCGCCGAGGACCCCGTCTGCTTCGGTGTCGGGCCGGTCGAAGAGGGTGGCATTGAGGCAGAACGGGTCGGTCGCGCCCCAACGCGACAACGTCACCGCGAACGCCGCCAGCAGGACCGCGGTCGGACTGAGGCCGCGCGCTGCGGCCCGCCCGGTCAGCGCCGACCACTCGGCCGGGGTGAGCCGGTCCTGATGGCGGTGGAACCTAGCCGCCGGAATCTGTTCCGGAGCAAGCGCATACGGCAGTCGCGGGCCGGGCGGCAGGTTCGCCGCGCGGGTTTGCCAGTAAGCCCGGTCGGCCTCGCGGCGCTCGCTCTCGGCCGTGCGCCGCTCGCGCAGGATGCGCAGGAACGACGACGATGGCGCGGGCAGATCAGCAGCGGGATCGACGACGAACCGGCCCCATTCCCGCATGAGCTGGATCCAGCTGGCCATATCCAGCACGATGATGTCGAAGCCCATGAACAGCCGCAGCCCACCATCGGGCAGCAATGCGGCGTGAATGTCGAACAGCGGCCAGGTCGCGGCGTCGAGGACCTGATGCGATTTCCGTTCCCGCAACTCGGCCAGCACGGACTCGGCGTCGGGACGCTCGCACAGGTCGGTGATGCCGATCGAATACCGCCGTCCGGGTGGATGCACCCGCTGGCGGCCCTCGTCTGTGATCGTGGCGCGCAGCATGTCGTGCCGGTCGACCACCCGATTCCACGCCGCCTCCAGCGTCCGCACTTCCGCCAGTGGGTCGGAGTGCGTGAACAGCTCTGCCGCACGGTCGAATTCGAAGTAGTAGTAGGTGGAGACCCCACCCAACGGCATACCCGGCTCACGCCCGACCCAGTACGACGCCTGGATCGGTGTCAGCTCCCCCTCCAGCACTGGCGGCTCGGCGGGCGCACCCGTCTGCGGTTCGGATTCCGCTGTCCCGCTGCGTCTCTCGACCTCCATGAGCAGCGTCTCCAGGGTCGCGCCGACGAAGGACTCCATGGGCACCCGTACGCCGGTTCGCTCGGCCAGCCGCAAATGCAGGCGCACGGCGAGGAAGGAATCCAGGCCCAGCTCCTGTAATCGGCGGTCTGCTATCAATTCGCCCGGCGTAATGCCGAGAACCGTTCCGACACAACGCCGGACCTCTTGTGCTGTTGTCGCCATCTCCAGCCCTTGCTCGGCAGTACCAACACGCCTACAGTAAACGATATTGACAACGATTTTCAATAAGTCGCTCGGCGGTAGCTTCCGCGACCGAGCGCGAGAGGAGCATTGTCCGATGAGCGACCAGGCGCGGACCGCCGCCCGATCCGCGGTCCCGCACCGCCGCACGCTCGACCTCGACAGCTACCGGCTGCTGGGCCGATCCGGGCTGCGTGTATCCCCAATGGCACTGGGCACCATGACCTTCGGCAACAACTGGGGCTGGGGCACCGACAAGCCGGAGGCGCGGCGCATCTTCGACGCCTACGTCTCGCGCGGCGGGAACTTCATCGACACCGCCAACCAGTACGCGGGCGGCACCGCCGAGGAATGGCTCGGCGAGTTCGCCGCCACCGACCGCGAATCACTGGTGCTGGCAACGAAATACACGATGCTGCGACGTCCTGCCGACCCGAACTCCGGCGGCAATCACCGCAAGAGCATGGTGGCCTCGGTCGAGTCGAGCCTGCGCCGACTGCGCACCGACTACCTGGACCTGCTGCATCTGCACATGTGGGACGGTCTGACGCCGGTGGACGAAATCCTGCGTGCCATGGACGATCTCGTGCGCGCGGGCAAGGTGCTGTACCTGGGAATCTCCAATACCCCGGCCTGGCAGATCGCCCGCATGCAAACCATCGCCGACCTGCGCGGCTGGTCGCCGCTCATCGCGCTGCAGCTGGAATACCATCTCGCCGAACGCAGCACCGAACACGACATGCTCCCCATGGCCGACACGCTTGGGCTCGGCGTCATCGGCTGGTCGCCGCTCGCGGGCGGCGTGCTCACCGGCAAGTACACCCGTTCCGATCTGCCCGAAATCGGCCGCACGCCGACTCTCGGCAGTTCCCGTAGGCATCTGATCCACGCCAACGGCTCACTGACCGATCGCTCCTTGACTATTGCCGACACCGTGCGTGAAATCGCGGAACAACTCGGCTGCACCCCCGCCCAGGTCGCCCTGGCATGGATCCTCCATCAACCCGGCGTCATCACCCCCACTCTCGGAGCCCGCACCCACGCGCAGCTCACCGACAACCTCGCGGCCCTGAGTCTCGCCCTCGACGAGGACCACCTACGTCGACTCGACGGAGTCTCCGCCACCCCACCGGGCTATCCCCACAATGTCCTGGCCCGCCCCATGGCCCGCCACAGCATGTTCGGTGACATGCGGATACAGCACTGCACCAGCGCCTGACCCGCCCCTCTGAAATCCCCTCCGACAGGAAGCGCATTCCGATGTCCCTCACCGACACCTTCACCGACCGCATGCTGCGCCGCCCCCGCGGCCGCCTCGCACGCCTCATGTGGAAGGACATGAAGGCCCACCACGGCATCTTCGGCGATACCCTCGCCACCCTCGCCCTCTCCCCCGACGACCGGCTGCTCGAAATCGGCTGCGGCGGCGGAACCTTCGCCGCCCGAGCCCTCACCACCGGCTGCCGCGTCACCGCCGTCGATCACAGCGCCGACATGGTGGCGCTCACCGAGGCCGCCAACCCCGAAGCCCTGCGCGAGGGCCGCCTGCAAGTCCTCGAAGCCGACGCCGCGGCCTTACCGCTGCCCGACGGGCATTTCAGCTGCGCCACAACAATGAACACACTCTTCTTCACCGACGCCGCGACAGTGCTCGCCGAGTTGCGGCGAGTCCTGGAACCAGGCGGGCGGCTCGTCATCCACACCGTCGCACCCCACCCGCCGAACAAGACCATGCCCGGCCCGGTCGCACGCCGCCTGCGGTTCCACACCGACGACGAGCTGCGCGCGCTGCTCGAGTCCGCCGGATTCCAGGAGGTTCGAGTCAGTCGCATCGACGGCGTCTTCCAACTCGCCAGCGCAGTCCGCGTCGCAGGTTCCTCCACCATCACCAGCAGCGAAGCGGCGAAACACGTTCGAGACGACTCACACGCCTAGCATCCAACCGCCTACCGCGGTTTTCCCGCTGTCGGCGATGACGACGCCGGAACAGGAAAGCCAGCCGGGCTTCGGAGGCCGGATCTCAGGCGCGGTAGTGGTTGAGCTTGTAACCCCCGAACCGCTGACGGAACACCAAGCTCACCACCCGCAGCACGGTACGGCGGGCCACCGGCACCCTGTCGCGCAAGCGTGCCGGGATCCGGGACAGATCGCCTGATTCCAGCAGTCGCAGCCCGATCCCCCAGCCCTCGACCTCCGCCGGATCATCACAGGCCCAACGCATCCGGGCCGTCACCTGCTTCATGGCGTCGTGACCATCCTGGTGATCGATCATCCAGCGGCCCGCGGTGTCCATCGCCAGATCGGCACCCGGGAAGTTCTCGGCAATGAGGGTCACAGCGCACCGCACCTGCGGCTGTTCGAGGTAGACGAGCACACCCTCGGAGATGAAAAAGTACGGCGCCGGAAGGGTTTTCACCACCGCGACCCAGGACTCGTCGAGCACCGAGGCCGCGACCATGCGCCGCCGCTCCGATTCGACGAAGAACTGCGCGCGCACGGCCATGGCGTCGGGCAGGTCCAGGTCCACCCAGTGCACGCGGCCATTGTCGACCCGCTCGAAACGGGTGTTGAGACCCGCGCCGATCTCGACAACAGTGCCGCCGGGATGCCGCTCCAGGAAATCCTGCACCCACGCATCGATGATGCTGGTGCGCAACACCGTTCCCGACAGACTGCGCCCGCCGTCGAACCGGGCGAAGTCGTAGTCGATGGCCTCGACCATCTCCACAGCCTTCCGATCCCGCAGGATCGGTCTCGGCTTGACGGTCTCCACCGCCCGCCCGTAGAGCGGAATGAGCAATGTCTCCTGGACTTCGCCCAACTGTGTGGCATCGATGGCCATGACCACCCCTTATTGGAAGGCATTTTCAGTAATTTCAATAAGGATAGCCTCAGTCCAACGCTGACGCATCGAACTGCTCGCCGGTGATCTGCCGGGACATCTCCGGTCCGTCCCGTCAGGATGTGGGGGTGTTGGCGCAGAGCACTCTGAACTCGATGCGTGCCCGCGTGTCCTCGACCTATGTTCTTGCCGCGCTCGTCGTTCTCGGCGTGGCGCTGAATGGGCCGCTGGTGCGCGCGGTGGGGTCGTCGGCGCGGTTGCAGACCGCGGTCACCATCTTCTCCGGCGTGTTCGTCCAAGCGGTGCCGTTTCTGGCGCTGGGGGTGACGGTCAGCGGGGTGATCGCGGCCTTCGTATCCCCGGCCCTGTTGCGAAAGGTGCTGCCGCGCGACGAGATCGCCGCCATCGGCGTCGCCGGGATCGCGGGCATGGCCCTGCCCGGGTGCGAATGCGGCGTCGTGCCGGTCGCACGCCGGCTGACCGAGCAGGGCGCGCCGGGATCGGTCGCGCTGGCATTCATGCTGTCCGCGCCCGCCATCAACCCGGTGGTGCTGATCGCGACCGCGGTGGCGTTCCCCGGCGAGCCGGGAATGGTGGTGGCGCGCTTCACCGGTTCGCTCGCCACCGCCTGCACCGTGGGGCTCCTGTGGTCACGGATCGGACGCCCGGCATGGCTGCTGCCACGCACCGCGCGCCACGAGCAGCGCGTGACCGGGCGCAGCCGGTGGGAGGTCTTCACCGAGACCGCACGGCACGATCTGTTGCAGGCCAGTGCCTTTCTGGTGCTCGGCGCGGCCGCAGCCGCCGCACTGCACGTGTTGGTGCCGCCGTCCTGGTACGCGCACCTGTCCGGGAAAATGGCGGCGGCCATCCTGGTCATGGCGGTGCTGGCGATCGTGCTCGCACTGTGCTCGGAGGCCGACGCCTTCGTCGCGTCGAGCATGTCCGCGCTGCCGCTGCTGCCCCGGCTGGTGTTCCTGGTGGTCGGCCCGGCCGTCGATGTGAAACTCTTCGCCATGCAGGCGGGCGCGTTCGGGCGGCAGTTCGCGATTCGCTTCGCGCCGTTGACCTTCGCGGTGGCGCTGGTATGCGGGAGCATTACCGGATTCGTCTGCCTGGGAGGGGCGCGATGAAGCGGGAAACCCAGAACCTGCTGTTGCTGCTCATCGGTATCGCGGTCCTGTGGATCACGCTCGACGGCACCTACCTGCGCTACGTCAAACCCGGCCTGCATCCGTATCTGCTGATCAGCAGCATCGGATTCATCGCGCTCGGGGTGGTCGCGATCGCCCGGGACATCCAACACGGCAACTCCATTCGACGTTCGCTGCGCGCCCTGCCGTACCCCAGTTCGATGACCTTCCAAGAGGTGGGGCCGGCCGCCTCACCCTTCAATGGTCGTAGGCGGTCAGTGATCGGTGGGTCGATGCGCCGGTGTGGTCGTTGTGCCAGATCGCGGCGGTCAGCGCCAGGATGCGTTGCAGCACACGGACGATGACCCCGGCCAGGGTGCGCCCGCCGTGACGTTCCAGGTCGAGTTGGGCTTTGGAGGTCTGGTTGATCGACTCGATGGTTTGGCGTAACGGCCTGAACAGGGCGGCACCCGCGCGTGCGGGTTCGCCCTTGCGTGCCGGGCGCAGTAGCCGCAGCCCGGCCGCGGCGAGTTCGGTTTCGAACCCGGCACCGAAGTAGTTCTTGTCGCCGATCAGGGTCTGCCCCGGCCGGTCGGTCACCAGGGCCGGGTCCGCGGCCAGGATGCCCAGCAGGGTCTCGCGTTCGTCGGCTTTCGCGCCGGTCAGCGCGAATCCGATCGGCAGGCCGCCCAGGGTGGCGACCAGATGTAGCCGCAACCCCCAGAAATAGCGCGAATGCGAAGCGCAGTACCCGTATTCGGCCCACCCCGCCAGGTCGGATCGTTTCACGGTCTCGCGGGAGCATCCGCATCCGACCGGGGTGGAGTCCACGACCCACACGTCATCGGTTCACAGGCTCGTGTCGGTGGCCAGGGCACGGGTCACCACGAGGATCATGGTGGCGGCGTGGCGCAGCCGCTTGTTGTAGCCGGGCTGTTGGGGCAGGTAGCGGAACAGGTGCCGCAGATCTTGCGGGCATACCGGAGCCAGCGGGCCTCGGAGGTGTAACCGAGCAGCGCCTGCATCACTGCCAAGGTCACCAACTCGGCGTCGGTCAGCCGGGGAGCGAACCCGACCACTGGGCGTGGCGGTGCCAGGTCCGGGCGAAGCCTCAACAGATCGTCGGTGCTGACGTAGAGTGCGGTGGCGGGGGTGTCGAGATCATTGCTCACAACCTTGACCTACGGCACTCTCGCCCAATTCTCGCCGCAATCAGCGGAATTCATTGTCCAGCAAGATCTTTCACCACCTTACAGCGGCAGGCGTCCACCGGTCGTGTCATCGCCGCGAGTGTGGCGCGCGGCTACGCCGCGCACCACACCCCTTGGAATCAATCATCTAGTCCACGAACGACCACAGTAGCCGCCCGGGAAACTGGCCAATTCTCCTTGTCGCACTGCTGATTCGAACGAGCTCGAACTCGTGGGCACCCTGACTCGATGCTGCGACTCCGTTCAGAAAGGTGAAGGTCGCCGGGTGAGCTGCCTGGGGCCAGCCCGCGAACGCGACTGATGTGAGCACCGCATGGCAACGCAGGGCGACTTCGCGAATTCCGCTGCGCGACCCCCAATTCCCGTCGGCGGCGGAACAGGTCAAAGGTCGCTTACGAGCAGGACGGTATCCTGAAGGTCGCGAGGGACTGACCGGGCAACAAGCCTGTCAGGAGCCTTCTTATGTCCAGACAACCTCGTATTCAACGAGATGCCATTGACTCGGGTATTGAACAAGCGTTGCGACTACTACTGGTCGAGCCAACGATATCGATACCTGACGCGGCCAGACTCCTCGGGATCGGACGTTCCACAGTCTATGCCGCCGTCAAATCGGGTGAGCTACCCGCTATTCGGGTCGGCCACCGAGTGCGCATCCCGTCCAGATGGATTCGCGAGGCGCTACGTGTCGATGACGAGCCGGACATCAGCACACGGTAGAGCTTCCTCGACTGGCCGACGCTGCAATCCGGCAACCGCCGCCGCGGTCTTGTACCACGCAGTGCAGATCCTGCGTCTAGACGCCGGGAAGATCTCACTTCCTCTCGGTCGAACGGAAATCCCGCAGCCTCATATCTGTCCCCAGGAACGGACTGCGAGGCGAAACGCGGGTGCGTGATCTTGCGTGTTCGGTGCACCCGCACTTCTACCCCTTTTGCACATCGTCGATGCCTCTGTGCTCCGAAATGCCTGCACCCAAACGCAATTCGCCGACTCCGGCTCTTAATTCGCATGGTAGCCATGCCTGAGTCGTCACCGCCCACCGACCCCGCAATCAACCCGCACAGAGGAGGCCCAGTATGGCCGGCACCCAACCGCCGACCAGAAGAAAACGCCGGGCCGAGCCGATCAACAAGCACATCGCGAAGAACGGCACGGTGACCTACCGGTTCCAGGTCGACATCGGAACAAAACCTGACGGTACTCGCAACCGACAGCAGTCCACCTATCGAACCTTGGCCGAGGCACGGCTCGAATATCGTCGGATCACAACAGAAGTCGCACGTGGAACCTACGCCACGCTCACCGAGATCACCGTCGACGAAGCGTGTGACCAGTGGCTGGCCGATCGCCGCAGGATCCGGCGGAACTCACTGGAGCGCTGCCGCCAAGACCTGAAGGCGGTGCGCCGCCGCCTGGGCACCAAGAAGCTGGCGCAACTCACTAAGAAGGACGGGGATGCTCTCGTGGAGTGGATGCTGACCGAGGGAAGGCGCTCCCCCAGGCAGCCTCGGCCCGACAGCCTGGCGTCGCGGGTCGCAGCGGTGATCGCGCGCCACCCGGAAGGCATCTCGACCGCGGAACTCAAGGCCGAGTTCGGCCGGGACGTCCATCACTGCCTAGCTGGCCTGGTCCGGGCGGGCCGGGTGACCCGCCCTCGACGGGCTGTCTACGTCCTGGCTCCACCGCCGGTCACCGCTGTGGCGCCTCGGGGCGTCAAGCCGGTCACGGTCCGCTCGACGCTGACCACCTTCAGCATGGTGGTCCAGTCCTATGTCGATCAGGGTGCATTGCCGCGCAACGTCATTGCGCTGGTGGACCGGCCGCCTGACGACATCACCGACAACGATGACGACGAAACGAACGCGAAGTCCTGGACCATGGGCGAGGTCGAAGTCTTCCGGGCCGCGATCGCCGGCGAGCGCCTGGCCGCGTGCTGGCTGATGTCGTGTTACGGGATGCGCCGCTCGGAAGTGCTGGGCGTGCGGTGGCACCGGTTCGATGCCACCGCGCTGCGGGTGCGCCGGGGGCGGGTCGCCATCGGCAGAGAGACCGAGGAGAACCTCCCCAAGTCTCGCCGCAGCCGTCGTGATCTTCCGCCGCCAGCGGATCTAGAGGCCGCGCTGCGCGTGTTGAAGACCCGGCAGAAAGCGGAGTGCCTGGCAATGGGTGAATCCTGGTCCGACGATCGGCTGATCGCGGTGCACGAGAACGGGAACCCGGTACGGCCCGACTGGTATTCCGCCGAGTTTCAGCGAATTCGCAAGCGCACCGGATTGCGCCGAATCCCGTTGAAGGGGCTGCGGAACACGTCGGTGTCGCTGATGCTCGCCTCGGGTGTCCCGGTGCACATCGTCGCGGCGTGGCACGGCCACGATCCGGCCATGTCGCTGAGCATCTACTCCGACGCGCATCCTCGCGATTTGAAGGCGGCCGGAGCCGCTCTCTTCGGACCAAAAGGTGGAAGCAGACCACGGCCAATTGGCAAGCTCTAGGCAAGCGGGAGCGCCCGCGCTCGCCCCTGAAGCCGCGAAATCGCTCCCGACCAGGCACGATCGACTGGAAGAAGTTCATCGACTACTACATCACCGGCGTGCTCTATCCCCGCAGCGCCCTGGAGGAGGTGCGGGTGCTCGTGGTGATCTGTGTCGTCGTGTCGTGGGTGGGTCTGTATCTGCTCTCGCGGCACCGGACCGCTACGCAGCGGTCTTGATCGCGCGAATCGGTGTGGTCAGGGCGGCCGTCAGGGCGAGTGCCGTCGCGATCAGCAGGGCCGGCAGCGATTTCGTCGCGTCGGCCGGGGACCAGTTCACGGCCGCGATGGCCGGTTGCAGGGCGGTGGTGGGCAGATAGGGCTGCACCGATGGCACGGCCGACACCAGCAGGCAGCCCACGTAGACCACGGCGGTGACCCCGGCGGCGATGCCCGCCGAGCCGAACCGCGCTGCCAGGGCTGCGGCGAACACCGCGAACGACACCATCGCGAGGGCTTGCACCGCAAGCGAACCCACGGCCGGACCCAGCGGGTAGGCCCCGAACAGCGCCCAGCACTCGTACAGCGCGACCGCGGCCCCGATCGAGGCGGCCACGGTGATCACGGCCGCGGCGACCAGGATCCGGGGCAGATACAGCCGTACCGGAGAGACCTCGCGGCTGAAGTAGTAGATCCCGATCGGATCGGTATTGCGGAGGGCGCATGCCTGCGCGGCCAGGATCATGGCCACCGCCGCGACCAGCAGTCCGGCGTTCTTCACATACTGTTGCAACCCGTCTCGCCAGTCGGGCACGCGCAGCAACTGAATCTCCGATGAGTGCCCGATCAGGTCCGGCAGGTACTTCGCCCCGAGCAGCGATACGAATCCGAACAGGACGAAGGCGGCCACCAGGGCGACCAGTCGCCGCGTGCGCAGCCACCGGTACCACTCGACCCGGAATACGGCGCGGTTCATGGCTTCTCCCCGATGGCGGCGAAGAACGCGTCGGTCAAGGTCGGACGGGTGATGTGGATGTCGTCGAGTCGCCCGCTGTTTGCGGACGCATTCGCCAGGGCCGGGCCCCACTGCGGCTGCTCGGCCTCGATGATCCGGCCGTCGGTCATGACGATCCGAAGGGTCGGCGCGGCGGTGTGTTCATCAAGGAACTCCGCTGTCTCCCCAGCGAAGACGGCCCGCCCGCGGTGCAGGACCAGCAGCCGGTCGGCGAGATCCTCGACATCGGCGAGCAGGTGGCTGGAGAACACGACCGTCATCCGATCGCCCAGGTCCCGGATCAGCCCCAGCACGGCGGCGCGGCCTTCGGGATCCAGTGCGCTGGTGGGTTCGTCGAGGATGAGTACCTCGGGCTCGCGCACCAGCGCCGCGGCAATTCCCAAGCGCTGCAACATGCCCCGGGAGAACCCTCCGGCGCGCCGGTGGGCGTGCCGTTCCAGGTCGACGGCCGCGAGCGCCGCCTCGGCGGACCATGTGCCGGCGCCGCGGACAGGTCCGATGGCCGTGGATTGTTCGAGGACCTCCCGTGCGGACAGCCAGGGCTCGAAACCCGGTGTGTCCGGGCAGTATCCGAGGGCATCCAGTCCGATCGGCACCCGTACGGCGCCGCCGGTCACCGGTTGCAGACCCAGCACGGTGCGGATCAAGGTGGTCTTGCCCGCGCCGTTGAGTCCGATCAGCCCCACGACCCCGGGACCGTCCACGGTCCAGCTCACGGTGTCCAGGGCGAGGAAGTCGCCGAAGCGCACCGATACATCGGTGACCTCGAGGTGGGGCTCAGCCACGGACCGTGTCACCGTCCCGGCCGACGATCAGGTAGATGATCCCGCCCAGCGGAATGCTGATCAGGCAAATGATCGCCCACGCCCATTTCGGCAGGTATTTCACCCGCGTGCGGGACAGGTCGTACCAGCAGAAGCCGATGAAGCCGAGCCCCACCACGATCAGGGGCACCAGTGCGGCTACCGGAATGTTGGACACCGCGATTCCTCTCCTCAGCGCGAGCGCATGATTGCTACCAGATATGCGAACATTATCAATATCGATAGCAATGATGCTAGTGTCGAGACCGTGGAATCCGTCGAACTCCTGTTGCACCCGGTTCGGCTGCGGATCATGCAGGCATTCCTCGGCGACCGGACCCTGACCACGAGCGAGCTCAATGCCGAACTCGACGATGTTCCGCCCGGCAGCCTCTATCGGCATGTCGCCAAGCTGGTCACCGCCGGCGTCCTCGACGTCGTCACCGAGCGTCGTGTGCGCGGCACCGTCGAGCGCACCTACCGGCTACGATTGAGCGCCGCCCAGATAACCCCCGATCAGCTCGACACCATGAGTCCCGAGGACCACCGCCGCGCCCTCATGGGCTTCGTCGCCGGGCTCATGGCCGACTTCGACCGGTACGTCGACGGCGGCGATATCGATTACCTGCGAGACGGAGTCGGCTACCGCATGGCTGGTCTCTGGCTCGACGACGCCGAATTCGCCGATTTCGTCCGCGATCTGGGCCGCGTGGTGGCCCCGCGCCTGGCCAATGCCCCCGCGCCGGGCCGGAGGCGTCGCATCCTGCGCACCATCCTGGTCCCCGACGCTCCCACCCCCGGAGGCGAAACCGCTTCGGGCCCGGCGTAATCGCGACGATGTCCTGGTCGATGAACCGATCGCCGTCGTCGCCGGGTGCCCGGCACAGCATGGAAAGCAGGTCCGTGCCCGGGTTTTCGCGGGCGGCGACAATGCGGTCGGCGTGAGAACCCCCTCCTGCTACGAAGACGCAACGGAGGAAGCTACCCGCACGAATACGGGGTGCTCAACTCGAGCGCCCCGGAACCGCGGCGGCCAGCGCGCGGGTGATCAAATCGACTATCGCGGACAGGTTTTCGGGTAGATCCAGATAGAAATGGCCACCGAGGAAGGTGGCGAGGTCGAATCCGGCGGCGGTGTAGTCGCTCCACTCCCCCGCCTGCGCGGCCGAGGTGGTCGGATCGGCGGAGCTGACCAGTGCGGTGATCGGCGCACGCAGCAGCGCACCCGGCTCGTGCCGGTAGGTCTCCACGGCGCGGTAGTCACTGCGGAGGGCCGGGAGCACCAGCTCGGCCAGACCGGGCTCGTCGCGCAGGATCCGCACCGACGCCGGATCGTTCGACAGGCGTTCGAGATCGGCGATGAGGCCCTCGTCGGGTCCGGCGTGCAGGCGTGCGGTTTCGGCGAAAGCCGGTGCGGGACGGCCGGACACGAACAGATGGGTCAGCTCGCGCCCGTCCGCCTCGACCCGGCGGGCGGCCTCGTAGGCGACGGTCGCGCCCATGCTGTGCCCGAAGATGGCCAGGCGCACGTCCCGCGGCCAGGCCAGCAGGTCGGCGGCGGCCCGGTCGGCCAGTTCGGTGAGCTCGGTTACCGGCGCGTCGCCGATGCGGTCCTGGCGGCCGGGGTACTGCACGCCGAACACCGCGGTACCCGAGTCGACGCGCTGGGCCAGCGCCCGGTAGGCGGTGACCGAACCGCCGCCGGGCGGGAAGCAGACCAGCACGGTTGCGGGGCCGGGAGCGGATTTCAGTTCGCGCAGCCAGGTGGTTCCGGTGAGTCGTTGGGCTGTCATCCGATCGAGTATGCCGTGAGATATGCCACCGTGGTCGGACCCGGCGCCGGCGATACAGTCGGATCGTGGCTACCTACGATGCGCTGGTTCGTGCGTACGAGGCCGGAATCGGCGTTCCGGGGACACCGTTGCCCACGCTCGATCCGGGTGCGAATCTGGCTGCGACGCTGCCGGTCTGGGCGCTGGCGGGCGGTGCGGTGGCGGCCTTCGCCGCGGCGGCGGACCGCTGGCGGGCCACCTGCGGCGTGACACCGCTGGGCAGCACGGTCGACCCGGCCCGGGTCGCCGCGGCCTTCTCGAGTGAGCGCCTGTTCCGGCTCCACGGCGAACCGGCGGACGGTTTCGCAGAGTTGTCGGGATTCTTCAGAGCTGCGGACGCATGGGTCCGTACACACGCCAACTATCCGCATCATCGCGCCCGGTTGCTGGCCGCTATGGAGTTGCCCGGCACGGCCGGCCGCGAGGACTTCGCCCGGCGCGCAGCGACACTGACGGCTGCGGACATCGAACAGCGGGCCGGCGAGCACGGTGCGATCGCGGTGCGGGTCCGGCCCGAGCGGGAGTGGGCCGACAGCCCGCAGGGCAAGGCCGCCGCCTCCGGCCCGCTGGTGGCCGTGGACGTGCGCGGCGATCGGGGTGGATTCGAGTGCCCCACTGCCGCATCACAATTGCTGCCGCTGCGCGGGATCCGCGTTCTCGATCTCACCCGGGTGATCGCCGGACCGGTGGCGACGCGGGCATTGGCACTGCTCGGAGCCGATGTGCTACGGATCGACCCGCCCGGGTTGCCGGAGATTGGCTGGCAGTACCTGGACACGTGTCAGGGGAAGCGCTCTACTGTAGTCGATTTGCGTACCGGACTTCCCGTTTTTCGCGAATTGATCAACAATGCAGACATAATCATCTCGGGTTACCGACCGGGCAGCTTGGAACGGCTCGGAGTGCGGCCCGGGGAAATTCGTCCGGGAATTGTGCACGGCCGAGTTTCGGCCTGGGGCGAACTCGGACCATGGGGTGATCGACGCGGTTTCGACAGCATCGTGCAGGCTGCATCGGGAATTTCGCTCATCGAAGGCACACAGGATAATTCGCGTGGCGAATCATCCGTGGGCGCCCTCCCGGCCCAGGCACTCGATCACGCCAGCGGGTACCTGCTCGCAGCGGGCGTGCTCGACGCACTGTGCGCGCTCCGTGGCGACGGCCTCGGCCGCGATGTCCGGGTTGCCCTGGCCCGCACGGCATCCTGGCTGATCACCGCGCCGGGCCGGACGCCCGCCCACGAACCCGCCGCGGCGCCCAATGCCCGGTACGCCTTCACCCACGACGCGGTGACCACAGCGGGACCCGCGCTGAGCGAGTATCCGGACCATCCGTGGCCCGCTCCGGCCCACGGTTCGAGCGCTCCCGGATGGAAAGCCCGACCGGACGGTTCGTAACGCGCGCGAATGTATACAACGTGCTGCACGCACACCCGCAAGTGCATCGGCGAATTGGGCGAATTGGCTTTGCAATACAGTGCTTTCAACACGCCGGACTTGTCCCACGTCCGGCGTTAATATTTGAGACCCTGAAACCGACATCAAAATTGTCGACCTGTATGTCGGCATGCAGATGGAGGACGTCATCGTGGACACACCTACTCCCTTGCTCCCCGCCGCCAGCGACGCCGGCGCCATCTCGGTGGGGCGACGGGAATGGGCAGGATTGGCGGTACTGGCGCTGGCCTGCCTGGTGTACTCGATGGACCTCACCGTCCTGCACCTGGCGGTCCCCCAGATCAGCGAGAAACTCCGCCCCACGAGCTCCCAATTGCTCTGGATCATCGACGTTTACGGTTTCATGGTCGCCGGTTTGCTGCTCACCATGGGCACCATCGGCGATCGCATCGGCAGACGGCGACTGCTGATGGTCGGGGCGGCCGCCTTCGCCGCGGTCTCGGTGATCGCGGCCTTCGCGCCCTCGGCGCCAGTGCTGATCGGCTGCCGGGCCCTGCTCGGCGTCGCCGGGGCCACCCTGGCGCCGTCCACACTCTCGTTGATATTCACCATGTTTCGCGATCCGGGCCAGCGCTCCATCGCGGTCGGGGTCTGGGTGGGGTCCTACTCGGTGGGCGGCTCCATCGGGCCGCTGGCGGGCGGCATCATGCTCGAGCACTTCTGGTGGGGGTCGGTGTTCCTGCTCGCGGTGCCCGTCATGGTGTTGCTGATCGTTCTCGCGCCCCGCGTGCTCCCCGAGTTCCGCGATCCCGATGCCGGACGCCTGGACCTGGTCAGTGCCGGATTGTGCACGACAGCAGTGCTCTTGGTGGTCTTCGGCATGAAGAAGGCCGCCCAGGACGGCCCCGGCGCGGCCGCGGTCTCGGCACTGGTGGCCGGCCTCGCGATCGGCGCGGTCTTCGTCCGGCGGCAGCTCAACACCAGCGAACCCATGCTTGATCTGCGGCTGTTCCGGCTGGGCAGCTTCCGCACCGCGCTCACCATCAATATGGTCGCGATCTTCGTGGCCTTCGGATACGCCCTGTTCGTGGGGCAGTATTTCCAACTGGTGCTGGGCATGTCGCCGCTGCGGGCGGGTCTCGCCACCATCCCGGCGGGCCTCGGCTTCATGATCGGCTCGCAGCTGGGCCCGCGCATCATGAAGGTGATGCGGCCCGCCTACATGATCGGCGGGGGCATGGCCATGGCCGCGTGCGGACTGCTGCTGCTCACCCGGATCACCGCGACCGGCGGCGTGGAGCTCACCATCGCGGCGTCGCTGCTGGTGTCGTTCGGGCTGGCGCCGGTTTTCGGCATCACCACCGAGCTCATCGTGGGCACCGCGCCCCCGGAGCAGGCGGGCGCGGCATCCGGGCTCTCGGAGACCGGGGCCGAATTCGGTGGCGCGCTGGGGATCTCCATTCTCGGCAGCATCAGCATCGCCATCTACCGCAACCAGCTCAACACCACCCTGCCCTACGGGGTGCAGGAGCCCGACGCCCGCGCCGCGCGCGACACACTGGGCGCGGCACTCGAAGTCGCCCGGACGATGCCGGGGAAGGTGGGCAGCGCCATGGCCGAGGCGGCCAAGCACGCCTTCCTGACCGGCATGCACCTGACCGCCGCCATCGCGGCGGGCGCGGCGCTACTGCTGGCCGTCATCGCCATGACGCGGCTGCGGCACGTGCCGCCGGGCTGAGCTCACACGGCCGGCCGAACGGTGAGTTCATTTGCTCCGGATGGCTTCGATGGCGGTCACCACCGAACCACCGTCCAGCAGTTCGGCACCCGGCGCGATCATCTTCTGGATGGCGAGGCCCTGGAACAGCAGGAACAGCAGCTGCCCGACCGCTGCGGCCTGGTCGTCGGTCAGATCCGGGTGCGCCGAGTGGACGGCCGCGGCGATCTCGCGATGCGCGACCGCGCTGGCCTCGGCCATGTAGACCTGCTGCACGGGATCGCGCGCGATCTGGATGCCGTTCTCGGTGCTCAGCAACAGGCCGTCGCGATTACGCTGCACCACATCGACGAAGCCGTTCCAGGTCGCGGCCAGCGACTCCCACAGCGTGCGGCCCTCCCCCGCGTCCCGGATAGCGGCCTCCATGTCGTCACCGATCTGGGTGCCGACGCCCATCGTGATGGCCTCGGTGACCAGCTGGTCCTTGGAACCGAAGTGATAGCCGATGGCGGCCAGGCTCACTCCGGCGGCAGTGGCGATGTCCCGGGCGGTCACCTTGGCCAGGCCGCGTTCCAGGACGGCCTTGCGGGCGCCCGCCAGGAGGTCTTCTCGATTTCCCATAGGACCACCCTACCAGCGTCTTAGACGAACGTCCTAGACGAGCGTTTCATGAACCGGCAGGACCGGCACATGCTCCCCGTGGGGCGGCCGGCACCGATACGGCTACCCTCGAACCCGTGCGGCAGAAGATCCTCATGGACAACGACACCGGCATCGATGACTCCCTGGGCCTGCTCTACCTCCTCGCCTCCCCCGAGGCCGAGATCGTCGGAATCGCCTCCACCGCGGGCAATGTGCCCGCGCCGCAGGTGGCCGCCAACAATCTCGCGCTGCTCGAGCTGGTGCGGGCCCCGGAGCTCGAGGTAGCCCAGGGCGCGTTGACACCTCTGTCCGTGCCATTGCGCACGACCGAGGACACCCACGGGCCCGAGGGCGTCGGCTACGCCGAGCTGCCGCCGACCACCCGGACCCTGTCCGGCCGATCAGCGGCCCAGCTGTGGGTGGACCTGGTGCGCGAGCATCCGGGCGAGATCGTGGGGCTGTGCACCGGGCCGCTCACCAATCTCGCCCTGGCGCTGCGGATGGAACCTCAACTGCCGCAGCTGCTCCGACGCCTGGTGATCATGGGCGGCGCGTTCAACCATCCGGGCAACACCACTCCGACCAACGAGTGGAACGTGCACGTCGATCCGGAAGCGGCCAAGGAGGTGTTCGACGCCTTCTCCACCGCACCCGCCGACCGCCGGCCCATCGTGTGCGCGCTCGACATCACCGAGACCATCGAGATGAAGCCCAAACACCTGGCGCTACTGGCCGAACGGGCCGGGAGCACACCGGTGGAGCATGTCAGTGAGAACGATCCGCCGGAGGCGCGGTCGGCGGCAAGCAATCCGCTGGTGCGGTACCTGACCGATGCGATCCGCTTCTACTTCGACTTCCACAAGCTCTACGACCAGGGGTATCTGGCGCACATGCACGACCCGTTCGCGGCGGCCGTGGCACTGGACCCGAGCTTGGCCGTCACCAAACCCGCGACCGTCGACGTGGAGTTGACCGGAACGATCACCCGCGCCACCACGGTCGCCGACTGGGCGGGCATGTGGGGGCGGGAACCCAACGCCGACATCGTGATCGGGACCGATCCGGAGCTGTTCTTCGAGCGGCTCGTCGACCGCGTCGGGGATTACGCGCGAACCGTGTTCGCGGAAGGAGATTCGACCCGGTGACCGACGAGCAGGACCTCGACTACGTCACCGGTTTCCATACGCGGCTGGGCCTGCCCGGGATCATCGACGTCCACACGCATTTCATGCCCGAACAGGTGCTGCGGAAGGTGTGGGGCTACTTCGATTCGGCGGGGCCACTGCTCGGCCACCGCGCGTGGCCTATCACCTACCGCGCCGAGGAGCAGGTGCGGCTGAAGACGCTGCGCGGCTTCGGCGTTCGCGCCTTCACCTCGATGGTCTACCCGCACAAGCCGGAGATGGCGGCCTGGCTCAACGAGTGGTCCGCCGATTTCGCCGCCCGCACCCCGGACTGCCTGCACACGTCGACCTTCTACCCGGAGCCGGGTGCGGCCGGCTATGTGCGTGCCGCGATCGAGTCGGGGACGCGAATCTTCAAGCTGCACATCCAGGTCGGCAACTACCACCCGGCGGATCCGCTGCTGGACGAGGTGTGGGGGCTGGTACAGGAGGCGGGCATTCCGGTGGTCACGCACTGCGGGTCCGGGCCTGCCGCCGGGCGATTCACCGGACCCGAGCCGATCGCCCAACTGCTGCGGCGGTTCCCGCGACTGCGCCTGATCATCGCGCACATGGGGGCGCCCGAGTACAGCGAGTTCCTCGACATCGCCGCGGACAACCCCGGCGTCCTACTCGACACCACCATGACCTTCACCGACTTCTTCGAGGCCGGCGACCCCTTCCCCGCCACCGACCTGCGGCGGCTGCGCGACTTCGGGGATCGCATCCTGTTCGGCAGCGACTTCCCGAACATTCCCTATTCCTACGGCCATGCGCTGTTCGCTCTGGAACGGCTCGGTCTCGGCGACGACTGGCTGCGGGCGGTCTGCTACCGCAATGCCGCGGACCTCTTCGCCATCGGATAGCTCACCGGGCGCGCGACACTCCGCGTTCCGGCGATGCGCTCAGGGCCTTCCAGTGGGACTGGTCTGACACGATGAGACGCGATGGCCGGTGTCGGCCGAAACCCCACGGAAGGCGGGTCGGTCATGCGTTTGGTCGCGGACATCCTGGTCGGATTGCTCGCCGCGCTGCACATCTACATCCTGATCATGGAGATGTTCCTGTGGACCACGCCGCGGGTGCGCGCGGGCTTCGGTGTCACGGCCGAGTTCGCCGAGGAGTCCAAGGTGTTCGCCGCGAATCAGGGCCTCTACAACGGCTTTCTGGCGGCGGGGCTGATCTGGGGTCTGATCGCCGGCGATCCGGTCGGCCAGGCCGCGAAGATCTTCTTCGCGGCCTGCGTCGTGGTGGCCGGACTCTATGGTGGGGCCACCGCGAGCCGCCGGATCTTCTTCGGGCAGGCGCTGCCCGGCGCGATCACGCTGATCGCGGTCCTACTGGCCGGGTAGCGCCGCCGCACTGAGCGCGATCTTGGCATTGCGGCCCGGGCGTTCGCTCGCGGCCGCGGCCTCGGCGGCCTCCGCGAGCGGGTAGGTGGCCTCGACGGCCAGGTCCAGTTCACCGCGGGCGGCCAGAGTCACCAGCTCGGTGATGAGGCGGCGGCGTTCGTCGCCGCCGATCTCCTCGGCGCGCTTGGAACCCCAGAAGCCCTTCACCACGGCCTGTTTGAAGATGATCGGGCCGGGGTTGAGCACCAGCGGCTGGCCCGACAGCGCGCCGAAGGTGATGAGCTCACCACGCGGGCCGAGCACCGACAGTAGGTCGTTGGCGGCCGGCCCACCGACCTGGTCCACCGCGCGGGCGATGGGTTCGCCGTCGGTGACCTCCGCGACCTGCTGCTGCCAGTCCCCCGACTCGGTCTCCAGCACCGGTTCGAAGCCCAGCTCCCGCAACGACTTCGCGGCCGCCGCGCTACGCACCAGGTTCAGGACGTGGACACCGCGGGCGCGGGCGAGCTGGTTCACCAGTCGTCCCACCGCGCCATTGGCGGCATTGATCGCGATCCATCGGCCGGGTTCGACATCGAGGTCCTCGAGCAGCATGAGGGCGCTCAGCGGCATGGCCAGCAGCTGACTCGCGGTCGCGTCGGACACCGTATCCGGCACCGGGACGATCCCGCCCGCCTTGGCCACGAAGTACTCCGCCCACGCCCCCTGCACACCCGAAACCGTCACGCGCTGACCGATTTCCAGGCCGGTGACCCCGGGGCCCAGGTCGTCGATGTGCCCGACGGCCTCGGTGCCCGGGATGGCGGGCAGCTCGGGCCGGTAGCCGTAGACGCCCCGGATGATGGCCAGGTCGTGATTGTGGATCGGGGCCAGCGTGGTCGCGATCCGCACCTCACCCGGCCCGGGCTCGGGCATCGGACGCTCAGCCGTGGTCAGGACCTGATCGGGCTCGCCGAACTGTTCGATGATTACCGCACGCATGCTCAGCCTCCTCAGTCTTCGACCACGATGACGTCGACCTCGATATTGCCGCGAGTGGCATTGGAGTACGGGCACACCTGGTGTGCCTTGTCCGCCAGCGCCCGGGCCTCGTCCAGGGGCAGGTGCGGCAGCGACACCTCGAGGGTAACGGCCAGGCCGAATCCGCCAGCGTCATTGGCGCCGATACCGACCTTCGCGCCCACGGCCGAGTCGTCCACATTCGCCCTCAGCGACCGCGCCACGGTGCGCAGCGCCGAGTGGAAGCAGGCCGCGTAACCGGCGGCGAAGAGCTGCTCCGGGTTGGTGCCGAGGCCGTTGCCGCCCATCTCCTTCGGAATCGACAGTGTGGCGTCGATCTTGCCGTCGTCGGTGCGGACCTGGCCGTTGCGGCCGTCGCCGGTGGCGAGGGCTTCGGCGGTGTAGAGCACGTTCATCAGGGGGTCTCCTTCGATCGGGTGTGGGCTGTGAGGGCCACGGTGAGTCGGTGCAGGGTTTCCCGCAGTTGGATCAGTTCCTCGCCGGGCAGGCCGGCGAGCTCGGCCGATCGGGCCGGGATCCGGCATGCGGCCGAACGCAATTCGCGTCCGCGGTCGGTCAGCGTGATCTCCACGCGGCGTTCGTCGGCGGTCGAGCGGCGGCGTGCCACGAAGCCCGCCGCCTCGAGCCGCTTGAGCAGCGGCGACAGCGTGCCCGACTCCAGTTCCAGGGCCGAGCACAGGTCGCCGACGGTGCGGTCGTCGCGCTGCCAGAGCGCGAGCAGCACCAGGTATTGCGGATAGGTGATGCCCAGGTCGTCCAGCTGAGGCCGGTACATGGCGGTCATGGCCCGGGACGCCGAGTAGAGCGCGAAGCACAGCTGGTTTTCCAGCGCCAGCTCATCGGTCATGTCCAATACGGTAGCCAGCAATTAGATTGTGCACAATCTATCTGACCGTATGCTGCGTCACACCGGGCGAAAACATCGCCCGGACCCGACCGCGGGGCGGGTTCTCATCATCGGGAATTTCGCTCGCGGGCAGGCGGATTCCCGGACACCACCGCTAGAACGCGTTCTAATAGGGGCACACCGAACCAGTGGGGAGTTGCGATGACGCACGAGGTAGTGATCCGGGTCGCGGAGCTGTCGGGCCAGTTGGCGGCGACCGCCGAGGAGACCGAGCGGCTCGGCAAGCTCTCCGACGAGAGCGTCAAGCTGATCCGTCAGGCCGGGGTGATGCGGCTGCTGCAGCCCGCCGATTTCGGCGGGTACGCAGCGCATCCGCGGGATTTCGCCGAGGCGGTCATGGCCGTGGCCCAGCACTGTGGATCCACCGGCTGGGTATGCGGCGTCGGCGGCGTGCACCCGTGGGAGATGGCGCTGATGGACCGGCGGCTGCAGAACGAGGTGTGGGGCGAGAACCCTGACACCTGGATCGCCTCGCCGTACGCCGCCCAGGGTGTGGCGACTCCGGTCGACGGCGGGTACACCCTGCGCGGCCGCTGGAACTTCTCCTCCGGCACCGATCACTGCGACTGGATCTTCCTGGGCGCGCTGCTCGGTGACGCCGACGGCAATCCGGTCATGCCGCCGACCGTGCTGCACGTGGTGCTGCCGCGCGAGGACTACGCAATCGTCGACGACTCGTGGGATGTCATCGGGCTGCAGGGCACCGGCAGCAAGGACGTCATCGTGGACGGCGCATTCATTCCGGACTACCGGACCATCGAGTTCGATGCCGTCGCGGCCGGTGAGATCGCGGCCGAGCAGGCGGGCCGCACCGAGACCGTATACAAGCTGCCGTTCTGGGCCATGTTCCCGCTGGGCATCACCTCGGCGGTGATCGGCATCGCCGAGGGCGCGCTCGCAACGCACCTGGACTATCAGCGCGACCGGGTCACGGCCATGGGCACCAAGATCAAGGACGATCCGTACGTGCTGTCGGCCATCTCCGAGGCGGCGGCCGATATCGCGGCCTCGCGCACCCAACTGCTGGACGGCATCAGTCGCCTCTATGACCAGGCCGAGGCCGGGAAGACCATCACCTTCGAGGATCGTTCCCTGGTGCGCCGCAATCAAGTTCGCTGTGCCTGGCGGGCGGTTTCGGCGGTGGACGAGATCTTCGCCCGGTCCGGCGGCAATGCCGTGCGGCGACAGAATGTCATGCAGCGGTTCTGGCGGGACGCGCACGTTGGTCTGCAGCACGCCATCCACACGCCCGGATCGCTGTACCACTCAACGGCATTGACCATCATGGGCATCGAGCCCGAGGGCCCGCTGCGCGCCATGATCTGACAACCGCCCGGTCGGCCCGGCACTTTTCCGCGCTCAGCGGCCACGCTTCCAGGCCGTTCCGGTAGTCATGCCGCAGGGCTCCTTCGGCACAACACCACGACGCGGACATACGACTGGGTTCCGAACTCCGACGGCGTGTTCCTCAGCAATATTCTCCACACATCCGAGAAACCCCTCACCGGGCAAACGACCGTGCTCAGTTCCTGACAGCATCAACACAAGTGGTCCGCCCGGAAGGACAGACCACAACCTCGGCCACACGGCTCGTTCCCCGCCGCAGCACAGCCGAAGGGGCGCGGGTCACGGAATATCCAGAGGTCCGACCGAGGGCGGATGCTCGATCACGCAGCTAATTCGGAGATATCTACGACCTTCCGTGCCTGGGCACTCTCGATTCGTGCCACCAGCACGGTATTCGGGCCGCCCCGCGCAGCAACTCATTACTGTGCTGGAGCGGGTGAGCTGATAGTGGGACGCGGCGGTTAACCCGGCGCACTCTCACTTCGGATCATCCGGCCGGGGTCGTAGTTGGACGGCTCCGGAATCGGTGCCCGCGTCACCAACTCGAGCGGTGCACCGTGCTCGGCGGCCGGGTGGATCGGCTCGCAGACTCTTACGATCCACCCGGCCTGAGCAGTACGGACCGTCACGGCGGAAATGGCCGTGTGTCATGAGCAGGTATGGATGCGCGCCGCCGGAGTGATCCGCCGACTCTGGTGATGGTGAAGGCATGTCCCGCCTGGCCGAGCTGCACCTGTGAGGGGACCGTCGCCTACGGCGCCGAGCTCGCGCGGGTGCTGACCGCGGCGGGGGTCACCGTTATCGACATCGACCGACCACCCCGATCGCGGTGAGCGCGCCGTGTCAACGCCTGACCGCAAAACACCACGGCCACAGAATCCAAGTGTGGCAACAACTTTCGAACCAGGTCCCCAGAGCACGCCTGTCACCATTACCAGTACCGGACTCCGCCCGGCAAACTACCGACCAGCGCGATCACGCTTCCTGCGCCAGAACCCATCACCTTGGCAGGTGACATCGAGACCATCGAACCCCTTGATCAACAGGGGAATTCATACCACCGGAATACGAGCCCGTACCAGTCTCAACCCCCGAACCTGGCAGACACCCGCTGAGCGGGTCATTCCATGGTGCCCACCAGCTGCCGATCGACCGCCGGAAACCCGCACAGGTCCGGCCCGAGAACCGGCGAGGAATCGAGGCTAACGGCCATGGAGCCTGCAGACGTCATCGACAATGGTGTCGACATAGGCCGGATCGATGTTCCTGCCTGCCATGAGTTTCCGAAAGATGAGCGGTCCGGCCAATTGATCGATAACTTGGTCGACATCCGCTTCGGGTGCCAGATCGCCACGCACTCGGGCTGCTTCGAGGATGGCCCTAAAGCCTGCCGAACCGGCGGTATACAGCGCCTTCTTCAATCGATCGAAGGCTGGATCGAACGGAGCCCGGTCGATGACAGCGCGCATTCCGCGCTCACCGACTGGATCGTGGAGCAAATATCGCAGGCCGTTCAGTTCTTTTCGCAAGTCAGTTTTCAGATCGCCTGTGGGTGCATGCCGGATCCGGCCTATGCGTTCGGCTATCGCGTCATAGAGCAGGGCTGTGATGTCCGGCCAATGTCTGTAGAGGGTGGTCCGACCGATGCCGCTGCGCGCGGCCACTGCGACGTGCGTGACACCGCTCCAGCCCTGTTCGATCAGCAGTTGTCTTGCCGCCTCGAGCGCAGCCTCCCGACTGCGCACGACGCGCGGATCCGGTCCACGAGTCAGACTCGGATCCGTTCGCTGCGCTTCGCTCACTCCACCCTCCACGCTCGGACCCTTTTCAGCACATCTTGTACCACAAGGAACTGTTGTGCACGTATCCCGGTCTTCGGGTGCAAGAAATTCACGAGTTCGGCGACTGTGGAGTTACGTCTATCGGGGTCTCACGTCCAAGGCCGAGATTGGTTGCGGCGGGATATGGTGCGGCGCTTGCGCACTGGGCAGACGTTACCCAAGCAGCCGCCCCCGCAAGATCGCCGAAACGCAAGTGCGCCACTGTCATCCGACGTGTACAGCGCGATCGAAGTTGACCACGCCATGATCGAAGTCATGCGCGTGGTCTGTCCCGTGTCCCGGTAAGCGAGCTCTTTCAGGTATCCATCCCGCCGACTGATGCGGCCGATCTCGGGGCCGGGTCGGACCGCTCGGCCCGACCCGGATCCAGCAGCGACAGTGGTGGTCCCGATCGGCACCAACAAATGGGCCATCCGTGTAGATAGTGCCGGATCACCTCCGTGCTCTATGGTGCTGGCATTCGATGTTTCTGGTCAGCGGAACGCTGGCATAATTTCATCGGCATAGGTACTGAGCTGGTAGCGATGAACTTCGCTGCGCTCGTCATCGGGCAGTGACTGCCCCCAGGTCTCATAAATCAGCCAGTCCAACTCGCCATCACCATAGACGCTGGCCACTTCCGCAATCTGGTCACGAACCTGATCGGCGGTGCCACACAGCAGCTGGCCGCAGTCGATCATCCGTTGGGTCAACGCCCGTGTATCGGCCATGTCGAACGGCCGGTTGGGGTCGTCGGCGTCGGTACGAAAAATCTCTGTGAAGCCGAACTTCTGGAAGAAGTGGTGGTACCAGAACCCGAAAGTTCGGGCAGCGTAGTCAAACGCCTGCTCGTAGGTGTCACCGAAAGCGATCTTCACCAAGAGCCCGTAGTTCTGGCCTAGGCGCAGTTCCTGGCCGGCCTCACGCGCGGTGTCCCGGTAGAGTTCGGCAGTCTCGCGGGCCCGTTCACGGTTTCCTGCAGCAAAGACAAGCGTGCGCCCGTGTTGGGCGGCGTCGATAGCGGTTTGCCGCGAGAACGTATTCGGGATGAAGACCCTGGGCCGCTGCAGCGGCTTCGGGATGACGCCGATCTCATGAATCGTCCCGTCCGCATCCACCTCTCCAGAACTACCGTAGTCGCGCGTCCAGTCCGCCAGCGCCCAGCTGCGGATGCCGTCGGCCGGAAACGGCGCCTGGTAGAACTCGCCGCGGTGGTTGAACGAATCCTGCGTCCACGCTTTCTCGATTACTGCGAGGTAGTCGTTGAACCTGTCCCGATTACGCCGATCAGATACCGGATTCAAGGCGACGGCGTTCTCCGACTGGGTCAAGGTCTGCATCCAACGGGTCTGGTAACCACGAGCAAACTGAACACCAGCCAAGCGCCCGGGGAACATATGCGTGAACAATGCCAGATCCTCGGCCACCCTGATCGGATCGTGCGATGTCACCACGACCGACATGGGCATGAACTGAATCCGTGAGGTCATCGACGCCAACTTGGCGTAGGCGAGAAGAGGATTCGGCATCGATTCCCCTCCCTCTGTCTGCAGATGGTGCTCGGTGCTACCGAAACCATCAAAGCCGAGTTCGTCAGCTATGCACGCGGTTTCTTCGTACCTGCGCAACATGCGTTGATAAAGCTCGACATCGCGGGCGACCGGACGACGAGCTCGGCGTTCCTCAACCGACACCGGGACAGCCGCGGTGCTCATCAGCAAGGTCTTCATGGTCACTCCGTTTCGGTACATATTGCCCCATAAGTACAGAACAAGTTGTACCATAGTGCTGGTTTCGGGACAAGGTGTCCCGCAGCCATGTGCCTCTCGTTTCGAAGGAGGATCTGGCCCGTGAGGGGCTGAGCGGCAAAAGTCGCGCTCAGCGTTCGTCCAGCCCACAGACCAGGCGTTTTGGTTCTTCTGATTCCGAATTGACCTCCACAGCAAAGCGTTTCAGTCGCCAACCCTCGCTATCGCCAGTTTCCGTGAAGTCCGGTGAAGTCCGGTGGCGGCTGCACCGCACTGGTCGGGCCCGGCTTTCCATCCGCCGCCATAGGAAGCCAGTTGTTCGGTCGGCCACGACCGCTTGTCCTCGACGACCGACACCGCGCCACGCAGATTGCCATCGAACATCACGTCACGGTCGGGCACTCGTTCGAAACGTTCGTTGTAGACAACGAATCCGTTCTCGTCGTGGGCGATGGTGCGGATGGATTCGTCGTCGGCGTGCCGAGCGAGGATGACGCGGCGCGTGTCGGCGTCGATGACGTGGGGTCGGCGAGCGTTCGGTAATCCGTTTATTGAGCGGTGAGTTCTGCCGTCTGGATGCTGGCGTAGCGGTGCGCGATGTGGTGGCAGGCGTGCAGGAGTTCGGGTGGGTGCAGGTCGGTGAGGTCGGTGTCGAAGGTGGCGAGGATTCCGGCGATACCGGCCCAGGACCAGGCGCCGAGGGTGAGGCGGCAGTGGTCGGTGTCGAGGTGTTCGACGACGGAGCCGCCGGGTGCCCAGCGGGCCACGATGTGGGCGGGCAGGTTGAGGCGTGCGCTGCCGGTGCATTGCCAGGCTGCGGCGGTGTCGCCGCGGTCGTGGCTGCTCATGACGAAGTGCGCGAGGTCGCCGCCGGGGAGTTCGCGGGGTGCGAAGCCGCGGGTGGTGGGCCGCGGGTGCAGTCGGTCCACCCGGTGTACTCGCCAGTGGTGGTCTTCGAGGTCGTAGGCGATGAGGTACCACCGTCCCGCCCACACCGCGAGGTGGTGGGGCTCGAGCCGGTGAGCTGCTGCGAAGTCCGGCTCGCCGGGGGCCGGGCGTGTCCCGTCGGGGCGGAGAACTTCGGTGATGAGGATATGGCGGAGCCGCACGGCGGTGCCCACGGCGGTGAGCGCGGTGGGGTCGATCGGGGGTGCGGGGAACTCCCAGTAGTTGTGCAGCCTGGTCAGGCGTAGGGATTCCATCGCGGCTCGTAGCGTGTCGGGTATGGCTTGCTGCAAGGTGGCCAGTGCCCTGGCGGTGTCGTCCTGCAGGCCGAACACGGAGCTGGGTGCGGTTTGCAGCGCGATGGCGATCGCGAGTGCTTGGTCGTGGTCGAGCAGCAGGGGCGGCAGGGTGTGTCCGGTGCCGAGCCGGTAACCGCCGGCCGGGCCTCGGACGGTCAGGACCGGGTATCCGAGTTCGCGCAAGGTGTCCAGGTCGCGTCGCACGGTGCGTTCGCTGACCGTGAGTCGGGCGGCGAGATCCCGCAACTGCCATGTCCCGCGTGAGCCGAGCAGGGACAGCAGCCGCAGCGCCCGGTGTGACGTACTGGCCATTGCATCATCGTGCCATCCGTACTGGCCATCCGGTGTCCACTACTGCTGGCATCGTCTGCGTCGACAGCGATTGATCGTTCGACGATGGAAAGGCGGTTGAGCATGCGTGTTGTCGTGGTAGGGGGAGGGATCGGTGGGCTCGCACTGGGTGCGGGATTGCGCCTGGGCGGCTATGAGGTGGCGGTGTTCGACCGCGACACCGACGTCGCTGCGACCGGCGGTTACCACATCACCCTCGACGCGCGAGCCCAGTCGGCGCTCGGGCGGCTGGTGGCCCCGGAGATCATGCGCCGGCTGCTGGCCTCGGGATCGGCACTGCGCCTGCGGGACCGGGACATGTTCTGGGACTACCGCGGCCGCCTGCTCGGACATGGTCCGGACCTGTCCGCCAGCGCGAGCATCGACGTCGACCGCATCACGCTGCGCACGCTGCTGGCGGAGGCCGTCGGCGGGGATCTGCAACTCGGGCGGGCCGTGTCGGACGTCGGTGCCGACGAACATGGGATGCCGCAGGTCATGTTCATCGACGGCACCTCGGTCACCGCGGACCTGGTGGTCGGCGCCGACGGAACCCACTCGGTCGTCGGCCGCCGCCTGGCGGCAGGCCCGACCAATCACCCGACCGGCATCATCGGATTCTCCGGCCGCACCCGGCGCTCCGACCTCAGCGTCGCCGAGCAGCAGCGGCTCGGGACCCGCTCGACGACTGGCATCGGCCCACGAGGCGCCGCACTCTACGTCGGGTTCCTCGACCCGGTCGGCAACGCCGCGCTCGATGCCCCCGAGCTGAGCATGTCGATCACGACCGGCCCGACCTACATCTGGGGGGCGATGTTCCCCGAATCCGCCCACATCGACTCCCTGCGCGAACTGCGCGGCTGCGCGTTGCAGACCGCTCTGCTCGACCGGTTCCGTGACCGCAACTGGGCCGGCCACACGCTGGAAGTTATCGCCCGCGCCGATCCCGCCAGCGTGGCCGCGTTCCGGTTCAACGCCGCCTCGACCCGCGCCACCGACCTCGCACCGTGGGCCGCAGGCCGTATCACCGCCCTCGGTGACGCCGTGCACGCCACACCACCCACCGCGGGCATGGGCGCCGGCGCGGCCATACAAGACGCAGCCGACCTACTCGCCCAGCTCGACACCCTCTCCGACGGCACCACGACCATCACCGACGCGATCGGGCGCTACGAAGAGCAGATGCGCCAGCGCGGCGGCGAGGTCCTCTCCGCGGCCATGAAAACTGTCCGGCTGATCCTGGCCACCAACACCACCCTCGGCGCCTTGGCCACCGCCACGCTCAGCCCGCTCGTAGCGGCGGCCACCCGGCTTCGACACACACCCGCAGCTCCCACCCGCGCGGCGTCGGTTCCCGATCAGAACAACGTGTCGCGCACACGCAGCGGCCGGTAACCAGTCGAGCCGAGCTCAGCGAGTTCACCACCGATGTCGACGTCGATGGCGCCGAAGAAATTGATGTTCTCGCTGTGGGCCGGGGAGAGGTGGGGTTCCGACCAAATTCGAGAAATCTGGCGCTGAGGGGTTACCGAAGATAGGAGCGCATTATCTGCGGTAGATGCTCAGCGCCGGATCTCGCAGAGGTAGGCCGCCAGGCGATTCCGCCCTGCCCCGGAATTTATCTGTGGCAGCACGCTGGATTGACAGCCAAACCGCTCAGCGTGACCTTTCGCGGATCTGTCCCTCAACCCCCGAGTTGCGGAGGCGGTGCGCGTGCTGCGCGTTACGCGCCGCAGCGCGGTCAAGGCCCGCACCCAGGCCATCTACCGGATCCGCGGTCTGCTCGTGTCCACGCACGCGATGCCACGTGAGCAGACCACCCGCCTGGGCACCACCGCCCTGGCCACGCTGCGGCCCAACCATGCCCTGCACACCATGCCGTGGTCCGCATGCGCCACGACCCACGCACCCGCGCCTACGTCGAACACCGCACCCGACAAGGACTTTCGAGGAAAGAGATCGTGCGCTGCATCGAACGATTCGCGGCTCGAGAGGTCCATCACGCACTCACCGACCAACCGCACCGCCATCGGCTTCGAACGGTCGTTCAGTCCGTTCCGCCTGGCCACCATAAGTCCGGCGGGGTTCACCGTCGGCGAGATGGCTACCCGGCTGCGCCGCATAGATCGACTGATCGCGATGCCCGCGTCAGCCGCGTGACCAGGTAATTTCCAGCTCCTGGAGATCAAAGCCCTGGGGGAAGTGGGCGGTTCGGGGCTCAGCGAGGCGACCGCCGTGGCGCTCGTAGAAGGCGATGGCGGGTGTATTGGCCTGGAGGACTTCGAGGTAGACGGGGCGACCCGGGTATTCGGCAGCGGCCCATTCGAATCCGTGATGCAGGAGGCGGGAACCGATGCCGCCCCGCACGAGGGTCGGGCTGACGTGCAGATTGTCGATGAGAATCCGGCCATCCGCGCGGGGTGCCAGGTAGATGAATCCGAGTATTTCCGAGCCGGATTCGGCGATGAACAGATCGCCTTCGGATCGGTCGTCGGTCAGGCGTCGGCGCCAGAGCGCCTTGTGGTCGGCGGCCAACGCACCGTTCAGATAACCCTCGGGCATGATGCTCGCGTAGGCGGTGCGCCAGCTGGCGGTGTGCAGCGCGGCGACCGCTTCCGCTTCGGATTCGGTACCTGGTCGGATCCTAATGTCCATGGGGCTCATGCCCGTTCGTCGAAGGCCCGGAGGATTTCTTCGGCGGCGAGGGCAGGGGTCAGTGAGCCGTCGCGGACCTGCTTTTCCACCTGGGTGCGCAGGGCCTTGACGTTCGGGTTCTCGGTGAGGCGACGGAGCAGGTTGTCATGGACCATGGTCCAGGTCCAGTCGACCTGCTGGCGGCGGCGCTTCTCGGCGAACTCGCCTGCTTCGGTGAGGACGCGGCGGTGGGTGAGGACCGTGTCCCAGAACGAATCCAGTCCGATGCCGTTCAGGCCGGACATGGTGAGAACGGGTGGGCGCCACAGGGATTCGCGCGGGTGGATGAGCCGCATGGCTCCTTGAAGTTCCCGGGCGGCGGCCTTGGCCTCCAGCTCGTGGCGGCCGTCGGCCTTGTTCACGGCCACCAGGTCGGCGAGTTCGAGGACGCCCTTCTTGATTCCTTGCAGCTGGTCGCCGGTGCGGGCCAGGGTGAGGAAGCAGAAGACGTCCACCATATTGGCGACGGTGACCTCGGACTGGCCGACACCGACGGTCTCCACGAGGATGACGTCGTAGCCTGCCGCCTCCAGCAGCACGATGGTCTCGCGGGTGGCTTTCGCCACGCCGCCGAGGGTTCCGGCCGTGGGGGACGGGCGGATGAAGGCATCCCGTTCCACCGACAGTCGCGCCATGCGGGTCTTGTCGCCGAGAATCGAGCCGCCGGTCCGGGTCGAGGACGGGTCCACGGCCAGCACCGCCACGCGGTGGCCCTGGCCGATGAGGTACATGCCCAGCGCGTCGATGAACGTCGACTTGCCGACACCCGGAACACCGGTGATGCCAACGCGATTGGACACCACCCTGCCCGCTTCGGGGGTCAGCCGCAGCAGCAGCTGCTGGGCCAGTTCCCGGTGGTCGGTGCGGGTCGATTCGACCAGGGTGATGGCGC
Organism: Nocardia sp. NPDC046763; assembly: GCF_040645495.1. Lineage (NCBI taxonomy): Bacteria > Bacillati > Actinomycetota > Actinomycetes > Mycobacteriales > Nocardiaceae > Nocardia > Nocardia sp. NPDC046763. Next base: position 78,583 of record NZ_JBEYYI010000026.1, read on the forward strand.
GGGCCAGGCCGGCCCGCTCCCCTGCCCGGACCTGCGCGGCCAGCTGGTCGACGTCGATCACTCGGCGCGCCACCGGAGTGGCGGGCTGGGTACCGGGGCCGGGCGTTTCTGCGCCGGCGGCGCCGGGCAGGCCGACGCCGGCGGTGGTGCCGAGCCGAGGGTGGATTCCGCCACCCTCGGTCCCGCGTGCGGCGTCGCTCATTCCGTTGCGCCGGTGCCGATCTCGTGGCCCAGCTGCGCGGCCAGCTTCTTGATCAGGTCGATCGCGGCGTCGGCGATGATGGTGCCGGGGCCGAAGATGCCGGCGGCACCCGCGGCGTACAGCTCGTCGTAGTCACCGGGCGGGATGACGCCGCCGACCGTGACCATGATGTCGGGGCGTCCGACATCGGCCAACGCCTGCCGCAGGGCGGGCACCAGCGTGAGGTGGCCTGCGGCCAGCGACGAGACACCGACGACGTGTACGTCGTTGTCGGCCGCCTGCTGCGCCACCTCCTCGGGGGTCTGGAACAGCGGGCCCACGTCGACGTCCATGCCGAGGTCGGCGAAGGCCGTGGCGATCACCTTCTGGCCGCGGTCGTGGCCGTCCTGACCCATCTTGGCGACCAGGATGCGCGGGCGGCGGCCCTCGGCCTCGGCGAAGGCCTCGACCAGTTCGATCGCCTTGCTGATGTTGGTCACCTTGCCGGCCTCCTCACGGTAAACGCCGGAGAGCGTGCGGATTTCGGCCTGGTGGCGGCCGTATACCTGCTCCAGCGCGTCGGAGATCTCACCCACGGTGGCCTTGGCGCGCGCGGCGTTGATGGCCAGGGCGAGCAGGTTGTTGTCCATGCCACCCTCCGAAGAGGCTGCCGCACGGGTCAATTCGGCCAACGCCTTCTCGACCTCGGCCGAATCGCGTTCCGCCCGCAGCTTTTCCAGCTTGGCGTTCTGCTCGGCGCGCACGCGCGAGTTCTCTACCTTGAGCACCTCGATCGGGGTGTCTTCCTCGACCAGGTACTTGTTGACGCCGATCACCGGCTGCTGACCGGTGTCGATGCGCGCCTGGGTGCGAGCCGCGGCCTCTTCGATGCGCAGCTTCGGGATGCCCTCCGAAATCGCCTGCGCCATACCGCCGTGCGCCTCGATCTCGGCGATGTGGGCGCGGGCGCGCTCGGCCAGCTGGTAGGTCAGCCACTCCACGTAGTACGAGCCGCCCCACGGGTCGGCCGGACGGGTGGTGTTGGACTCCTGCTGGATGAGCAGCTGGGTGTTGCGGGCGATGCGGGCGGAGAAGTCCGTCGGCAGGGCCAGCGCCTCGTCCAGCGCGTTGGTGTGCAGCGACTGGGTGTGGCCCTGGGTGGCGGCCATGGCCTCGACGCAGGTGCGCGCGACGTTGTTGAACACGTCCTGTGCGGTCAGCGACCAGCCCGAGGTCTGCGAGTGGGTGCGCAGCGCCAGCGACTTGGAGTTCTTGGGCTCGAACTTGGCGACCAGCTCGCTCCAGAGCAGCCGTCCCGCACGGAGTTTCGCGACCTCCATGAAGAAGTTCATGCCGATGGCCCAGAAGAACGACAGTCGCGGCGCGAACTTGTCGACCTCCATGCCCGCGTCCAGACCGGCCTTGATGTACTCCACGCCGTCGGCGAGGGTATAGGCCAGCTCCAGGTCGGCCGTGGCTCCGGCCTCCTGGATGTGATAGCCGGAGATGGAGATCGAGTTGAACTTCGGCATCTTCGCGGAGGTGTAGGCGAAGATGTCGGAGATGATCCGCATCGAGGGCTTGGGCGGATAGATGTAGGTGTTGCGGACCATGAACTCCTTCAGAATGTCGTTCTGAATGGTTCCGGCCAGCTGCTCGGGCTTGACGCCCTGCTCCTCGGCGGCGACGACGTAGAGCGCCAGGATCGGCAGCACCGCGCCGTTCATGGTCATCGACACCGAAACCTGGTCCAGCGGAATCTGATCGAACAGTTCCCGCATGTCCAGGATGGAGTCGATGGCGACACCGGCCATGCCGACGTCACCGGTGACGCGCGGGTGGTCCGAGTCGTAGCCGCGGTGGGTCGCCAGGTCGAAGGCGACCGACAGGCCCTTCTGGCCCGCCTGCAGGTTGCGGCGGTAGAAGGCGTTCGAGTCGGCGGCGGTGGAGAAGCCCGCGTACTGGCGGATCGTCCACGGCTGGTTCACGTACATGGTCGGGTATGGACCGCGCACGAACGGCGCCACACCCGGCACGCTGTCGACCGGGTAGCCCGCGGCGGCGATGGCATCCCGGTCGGCCTTGGTGAACACCGGCGGCACCTCGATGCCCTCGGGGGTCGACCAGGTGAGCTGTTCGGGCGCATAGTGATTGGCGCTAGCGGCCTCGGCGACGAAGGCGTCGACCTGCGCGGCGCTGACGCCGGCGGGCGCGGTGTCGCCCTCGGTCAGCGGTACTTCGGCGAAATTGCCGATGCGATGTTTGATATCGCTCATCTCTACGCTCCCAGCTTTTCGAGCAGGCCGGTCAGAGCCGCCACAGCATCCATGCGGGCCGTCACGAAGTCGTCCGGGCGCTGCGCGCCGGTCAGCTCCGCGACCGCCTTCTCGGGTCCGGCCAGCAGCACGGTGGTCACACCGGCCGCCCGCAATTCGTCCACGGCCGCCGCGGCATCGGTGCCGTAGCGGGTGTCGGAGCCGCACAGCACGGCGATCGACGGGCCGGTGCCGGTGACCGCCTCGATGCCGCCGGAGGCCAGCAGGTTGGTGGTGAAGGTGACACGAACATTGTTCTCCGACACCGGGCCCAGCGGAACCAGGCGCACCTGCGGGCGCGCGCCGTTGGTGGCCAGGTAGGCGTCGGAGCGGTTGCGCAGCGCCTCGAAGGCCGCGCCGTAGCGGGCCGGAGAGGTCTTGGCGCGCGCGGCCTCCGACAGCGGCTTCTCGCCCAGGTTCGGGAACTCGTTGACGCCGGTGACGGCCGTCTTGCGGTGCGCCACATCGGAATCGCGCTTCGCCTTGGTCTCGCCGATGCGCTCGGCGAGCAGGCCCGCCTGCAGCGCGGCCAGGTAGCCGCCGGCGGCCTCGATCTCCTGCATGAACTCCCACGCCTTGGCGGCGAGCTCATCGGTCAGCGACTCCACGTACCAGGAGCCCGCGCCCGGGTCCTGCACGTGGCCGAGGCGGGATTCCTCGAGCAGCAGCAGCTGGGTGTTGCGCGCCATGCGCTCCGAGAACGCCTTGGAAACCTCGAGTTCCCCGGCGGGCAGGGCGTCGTCGAAGGGCAGCACGGTGACGATGTCCGCGCCACCGACGCCCGCGCCGAAGGCGGCGAGGGTGGTGCGCAGCATGTTCACCCACGGGTCGCGCTGGCTCATCATGGCCGCGGACGTGATCGCCTGCTGCGGCGCGTTGCCGAAGGCCGGGGCCCCGCACACCTGCGCCACGCGCGCCCAGAGTCGCCGGGCGGCACGGAATTTGGCGATGGTCTCGAACTGGTCGTCGGTGGCCGCGAAGCGGAACTCCAGCTGCTCCAGCGCATCCGCGATATCGGCCCCGGCGTCGGTGAGCGAACGCAGGTACTCCAGGCCCGCGGCGACGGCCGCACCCAGCTCCTGGGCGTCGGAAGCGCCGGCATTGTGGAAGGCCACGCCGCACACGGTGATCGCGCGGACCGTCTCGGTGCGGGCCACCGCCTGCTGGGCCAGCGCGACCGCGCCGTCCAGGTCGATGGCCGAGGAGCCGGCGAACAGGCTCGTCAGCGGGGTGGCGCCCAGCGAGACCCGAATGTCCTTGCGGTTCGGGGCTTCATAGCCGTCCAGCACCGAGAACAGTGCGGCCGCAGCCTCATTGGCGGCCGGTCCGGCGTCGAGGGTGAGCGGCGCCAGCTCGAACAGGAAGCCCTGCAGTGCGGTGGCCAGCCCGTCGACCGGCACGCCGCGCTCGGCGACGCCCAGCCACACCGCGCTCACGCCGTTGTCGAGCGCGAAGAGGATGTCCGCGTTGACGGCCTTGGCATCGGGGCCGCCGAAACGCTGGCTGACGAACCAGCCACGGTGCACGTCGCGGGTGGCGTCGCCACCGCGCACGTAGGGGAACTGCCCGGGCAGCGGCTGCTCGGGCAGTTCGTCGCGGCGCGTGTAGAGCGGGTTGACGGTCAGGCCGTCATAGGTCGTGACCGCGAGCAGCTTCTCCGGCTCATCCGGCAAGTCGCTCGCATCCACCCTGCGGGCCTTCGCCAGCACCCCGGCGACACCCTTGCGCCAGGCGGCATACTCGGGCACCGGATCGGTGTCCGAGTCGGAAGCAATCGGCATAGCTGCTGTTCCTTCTTCCACTCCCTGACCGGATGGCCGTTGCACCGGCATTCACCCAGCTCAACGGCCACTTTGGTTAACGAGCATTCATCGTCTTTCCCCTGATGCTAGCGGCAGCCTCGAGATAACGGTCTCCGGAGTCTCACTACCAGCGGGTAACCTGGCGCGGTGCCAACAACCGTGCGTGTGCCGCTCGAGCGGGTATCCGGGCTGCTCAGCCGCCTCCGTCAACCGCGAAATCTGGCCTTGCTGATCGGCTGCGGGCTACTTTTCGCGCTGGCCGCCTTCGCACCGCACCCGGCGCCCCAGCAGATCCGGCAGTGGGCCGACTCGGTCGGGCCGCTGCTGCCGCTGGTGTTCTTCGCAGTGCACACACTGATCTGTGTCGCGCCCTTCCCGCGCACCATCTTCACCCTCAGCGCGGGCATGCTGTTCGGCTCTGTGGAGGGGCTCACGCTGGCCCTCGCCGCCACGACACTCAGTGCGGTGCTGGCGCTGTGGCTGGTGCGCGCCCTCGACCACGAGCGGGTGCGTGCGCGGCTCACCCATCCGACCGTGCAGGCGGTCGACACCCGGTTGGCGCGGCGGGGCTGGCTGGCGATCGGATCGCTGCGGCTGATCGCGTTCGCGCCGTTCTCGATCGTGAACTATTGCGCCGCACTGTCTTCGATCCGGTTCACCCCGTACCTGATCGCGACGTTCATCGGCATCGTCCCGGGGACCGTCGGGACGGTGCTGCTCGGTGATGCCCTCACCAATCGCACCTCGCCCGCCCAATTGATCGTCACTGCGGCCTGTTTGGCGGTGGGCGTGATCGGGCTGGTGGTGGACGCGAGAATGGCCGTCGCCCAACCGGAGGTTCAGCCCGAGCCGGTCGCCTGATCGGGCGGCGGCAGCGGCCATCGGTCGAAACCGGGTAGTGAGTCCAGAGGTGACGCGGCGTTGGTCAGCTCGTTCAATTGTGTGAGCAAATCGTCCCGGTGGATCTCGACGTAGGTCAGGGTGCTGTCGAGTTCGTGCGCCTCGACGAGCCAGCCGACGGCTTGGCGCACCACCTCGGCTTGCGATGCCACGCCGTCGGAGTCGACCAGGAACGCGGCGAGGGTCGGTTCCATCACTGCGGCCGAACCCAGATGCTGCAAACAACGCCCGATGCCCAGTTCGTCGGCGAGAGCACGCCATTCGCTCAGTGCTGTCTGCCAGCGCGACAGCGCACGCCTCGGCTCTCCGACCGACCAGTCGAGTACGCCTGTCACCTCGTGCACATGAGCCAGGCCGCTGGGATCGTGTCCGCCCGCTGCCATCGATTCGGCCAGTTCCAGGCGGTCCCGCGCGGCGGTGTGCCGCCCCTGCATGAGATGCGCGATGGCCATGTTCACCAAGGTGCACACTTCGCCGGCGACGTCTTCGCGGGGTAACAGCCACCATGCCTGTTCCAGGAGGTTGACCGCCTTGCTCAGGTTGGCGTCCGTATTGTCCATGGCCCCCAGGGCCTGTCGGTGCAGGGCGCGGGCGCGCAGGCTGCGGGACACCGTCCACGGGCTGTAGCGCGCTGGTCTCCGGTCCGGCACGCCCGCGCGAATGTCGGCCAGGGCGTGCAGGGCGCCGTATCGGGTTGCGGCGGTGATCGTCACCATGGCCGCGGCCGGATCGGGGTCGTTCGGGTCGCCACCTCTGCCTGCGCTCTCTTCCGCGCGGCCGCTGCGCGCGAACCAGATGTCCAGCGCGTCGGCGATCGCTGCCAGATCCGGCACCACGCCTCGAACCTGGATCAGCAGCGCGTTGTGCGCCTGTCCTGCTTCCGGTTCGGCGCGCTTCGCACAGTTGCGCAGGAGCCGGCACAGTCGGGGCTCCTCGTTCTCGAACCAGCGGCGTGCGGTCGAGGCGTAGGCCGGAAGGTCGAGTGCTCGCGCCCACAGCGTGGCTTTCTCGGCGTGGCTGCGGAGCAACACCGCGAGGGCCGCCCGCCACTCGGGCGTCTCGGTGATGGCCGCGGCATCGGCCGGAACCGCAGCCAGCCGATAGCGTCCGGGCGAGACCGGCTCCACCGCACCCGCCGTGGTCAGACTCGTCAAGAGTTTGGGCGCGGAGGGTGTTTCGGTCTCCGCAGTGGTGGCGGGGAGCCGGGCGGCGGCGCTCGCCCCGAGCACATCGAGGAGCACCCCGGTCTCGTAGGTCCGGAGGGGCAGCTCCCGGAGAACGGCCGCAGCCCAGTTGCCCCTCAACTCCGGTTTCTGCTCCGGCTCGGTCTCCGGTCCCCAGGGCGCTCCGGGCTCGGGTAACTCGACGGGTCCCGGATCCGTGAACCCGGCGCGATCGCGCACCAACCGGTAACCACGCCTTGCCAATTCGGCGAGGAAGTACGCGAGCACGACCCACCCGATGGCGGACTCGGTCCACCGCACCGCCGGATTCGCCTTGAACGCGCCGGTCATCACATTGGCGATCAGGGTGGCGACGCCGATACCGACCAGCGCGGGGGCACCCAGCAACCACTGCCACACCGCGGATTTCGGCGTGGCCATGAGGCTGCGGCTCTCGCGGGCCAGTTCGGTGGATTCGGGTCCGCCCGGCGCGGATTCCGTTTCGCTCATATCCGCGCTCCCCCGGCCAGGCCCGGCACGAGCCATCGCCGCCAGCACACCAGCAACAGCGCAAGCGGCACGACCGCCGAGATCAGCGCCCCGCTCGCGAGTTGTGCCGAGCTCTCGTCGAATTGGCGGGTGTAACCCCACAGCAGCAGCGACCACGGGCTGCCGCCGGTGCCGTTGACCAGCAGTCCGATGAAGAAGTCGTTCCACACCTGAATGAATTCGAGCACCGCCACCGCGACGACCGCCGGAACCACCGCACCCAGCCGGGCCACGATGGTGTGCAGGGAGGCCAGCCCGTACAGGGCGTCGGCGGCCGGGGTGTACGCCGGTGCGAGCAGCGCTCCGCGCAGGACGAGAATCGCGACCGGCAGTCCGGCGGCGGCATGGGTGAAGATCAGCGGGACGAGGGTGCCGAACCAGCCGGAGGAACCGATCACCCGCTGCAGTGCACCGAGATACATCTGGGCGGGCAGGACGGTCAGAATCACCAGGCAGGGCACCGCAATCCGGACGCGTGCGGCGGCCAGCCAGTGCGCGACGGGCAGTGCGAAGGCGACGACCATCACGGTCGCCGGAACCGCGACGATCAGGGTGGTGCGCAGCGCGGCACGCAGCGCTGGATCGATGGCGACGGCGTGGATGCCGCCGGCGTTTGTTCCGGCTGTGCCGTGCAGCGCGACGTAGACCAGCTCCGCGATCGGCGACAACACCACGAGCACAGCGACTCCCACCAGGAGCCAGCGCGGAACCGCCCGCCACGCCGGCAAGTGCTCGCGCCACGCGGACGAGCGCGGGCGCAGCGGACGCGGGCCACTCGGGCGGCGCACAGTGATCCGATCCTGGGCGAACAGGGCAGCCAGCACGAGCGCGGCCGTCAATGGCAGGGCGTACGCCGCCGCCTCCCCGCACGAATTCGATTCGCAGGCACTGTTGAGACGCCACCATTCGACGGTGGCAGTGCCGACATCGTGTTGCAGCGATCGCGGTACGGCACCGAGCACGGCGTCGAAGACCCGGGCGGCGGCCACCGCGACCACCAGGAAGGCGACCGAGGCGACGGGCCGCACCTGCGTCCACAATCGAAGCGGGATGAGCCAGCGCGGACCGCCGGTGAGTTCCGGGGCGCGCACCGGATCGTCCTCGATCGCGAGAATGGCGGCGCGGAACAGACCGACCAGCAGGCCGAGCCAGGTCCACACGAACGCCGCCACCAGAACCGCTTCGAACGCATAGCGTTCCGCCGCGACACCACTGAAATATCGTCCGCGCGTCACGGTTTCGAGAATCAGCCGGAACGCGATGCCCGAGGTGAACGCCGAGACGCCGAACGGCACGATGAACGGCCACCAGAGCCAGGGCAGCCGCCGGCTGGGCCAGGCGAGTACCAGGGCCACCCCGACCAGGACCAGGGCCAGCGCCACCCAGCCCGCGGTGTGCAGGTAGGCGCTGCGGCTCGCTCGTGGCAATTGCCGCCACACCATCATGGACCCTACTGTCAGGCTCGCGAATCCGAGCGCGGCCGCGAACGCCCAGACCGTGAAGGCGAAAACGCTTGGCAGACTCTGCATCCCGGTGCGGAGCCGCCGCCGGTCGACGATGAGCAGCGCGCCGCCCCCGAGCAGTTGCAGCCAGCAGCCCAGGGCGAGCCACGGATGCGTCCGCGCGCCGAGCCCGACCGTGTACAGCGCGGGGGCCACCAGCAGCAGCCCCATCAGCACCAAGGCCGGTGCCCGGACCAAGTAGTTGACCACGACCTCGATGTGCGGATGCCTGCCCGGAACCAGCGGTCCCGACAGCCGGCGGGTGGCGAGTGCGAGTTCGAGGCCGTTGGAATCGACGGTGTACAAGCGCGTTTCACCCCCGCCTAGTGCGTTCCAGGTCATAGATGGCATCGACGGCATCACTGACAGCCACGGCATTCCGCTGCGACGGATCCGCCGGAGCGCCATCGAGATCCATCAGGAATTTGGTGATGATCCCCCAGAGCGGATTGTCACCGCCCCGGGAACCGATCCGGTCGGCCAGATCGAATTCGGTCCAGGATCGGACGCGCGGGCCGAGTGGTTCGAGCATGGCCGGATAGGCCGGGCGGGTGCGCAGATCCGGCGCGATGAATCCGCCCGCCTCGGCTATCCAGCTGTCCGGGGCATCGGGCAGCGACAGCAGGCGGATCAATTCGCCCGCAGCGGCTTGGGCCGATCCGGTCAGCACCATGACATCGCCGCCACCGATCACCGGACCGTCCCGGAGTCCGGGCGCATTGCTCGGAAACAGCGACACCCCGACTGTCTGTTTCATGGCCACGTCATCGCCGTCGAAACAGCTTTTCACGATCGGCTCGGCGAAATCGGGCGCCAGCACCATCGCCGCCTCACCTTTGGCGAACACCGCTCGCACGGCGTCGGGAAATTGCTGGGTGAGCGCGCGGCCGATACCGCCGGGAAAGGCATTCGGAAATCCCCAGATTGCGGCGACGGTGTCGAGGGCCTTCGCGATGTCGGCGCGGCGCTGCTCAGGCCGCCAGTCGTTCGGGGTCACGATGCTCCGGTAGGCATCGGAAGACCGCGCGAGCAGCACATTCGCGAAGAAGTCGGCGAGCATCCAGCCGTCGGCCGCGCCGAGCGCCAAGGGGTGGGTTCCGCTGCGCGCCAGCCGGTCCAGCATTGCGGGCCACTGCCACGGCGCCCAACTGCCCGGCGGCGACAGGCCGAGCTTCCGGAATTTCGGCAAGTCGAACCAGATCAGCGATTTGCACGACGCCTTGAACGGCAGTCCGTAGAGCGGATTCCCGGACGCCGTCTCGACATGCACCAGCTCCCACCAGCCGTGGGCATAACGCGGGGCTTTCCGTTCCTCGCCCCACAGGGATTCGTCCAGCGCGCGCAAGCGGCCGTCGTGCGCGAGCCGCGTTATCTGCCCGATTTGCGGCAGCACCACGATGTCCGGCGTGTATCGACCGGCCGAGAACACCGTCCCCACATCGTCACCCAGCGTGAATACCTGCGTGTCATGCGAAAACTGATGGGAATTCCGCAGGTTGGCCAGGATGTCCTCGAAGGCGCGCAACTCCGCGCCGCCCCAGGGCACCGCGAGCTTCACGCTGTCTGAACTCGACACGTTGCCCAGCGGTGTGCAGGCCGCGGCCAGGGGAAGTAATGCGCCGGCGCGCAAAATGGTTCTGCGGCTCGCCATTCCATCCCCCAACCGATGCGACGATGCCCGGTGTCGGCTTCGGTGCGGGCAACGTTACTCCGATTGCCCTCGCCACAAGTCCGCTAAACGTGGGACCGAGACCAGCGACCTCACCGCGGGCACGTCACCGGCCCCCCTGTAACCGGCTCCCGCACAGGCGAACCAGCGGCGGGCCGGATGCCCTGCGCTCCCGCGCCGCCGGGCCCGCATTCCGCCATTGTCACGGCGAAACGGTCGACGGCGCAGGAGCTTCGGTCGTCGGTGTCAGTCGAGAACGCACCCCGAGATCGGCACGTCGTTCAAGCGATCGACGAGGTAGCTGATCGCATTGTTGGTTCCGAAGCCGTCGATCAGCTCGGGGCCGAAGTGGTTCGGGAGGGTCGCCCCGGGCAGGATCGGGGGGAGCTCATCGGTCCGGAAGCTCACGGTCGCGCCCTTTCCGCACCATTCGGTGGCGAGTTGCCGGGCCTGACCGTAGGGCACGGTGTCGTCGTTGCGACCGCTGGTGATCAGCACCGGGGTTGCCGGAGTGAGGTTTCCGATGTGCTGCTGCCGCAGGATGTCCTCGGCCTCGGGGACCTCCTGCAGGTGGTCGATCATCGGCCGATGGTCGACCGTGAATTCGGTGCTGCGCAGGAACGGGTGCTTCAGGATCACGTCACCGATGCACTCGTTGCCCAGATCGCTCAGCAGCGCCTTGCCTTCCGGCGTGGTGCGTTCGTCGAGCTTCGGCTGCAACTCGGGATAGCGCGCCACGAAACCGTTCAGCGCGAATCCGATGACGCCGCTGATCAGACTGCCGTCGGCCTTCTTCAGCACCTCGGTCAGATCCGCTACCGGCGCACCCGCCCACGTGCCCTCGAGGTTCAGCTCGGGCGCGTACTCGGGTTGCATCTCGACCGCCGCGGCCGTGGCCCCGCCACCCTGCGAGTAACCCCAGAACGCGAGCGGCGTGTCATCACCGGAACCGGCGAGGTTGTTCGCCGCTCGCGCGGCATCCAGCACGGCATGAGCCTCCTCGACGCGATTGACATAGGTGTGGGTACCGGGGGTTCCCATACCGATGTAGTCGGCCACGAAGACGCGGGCCCCCAGCGAGTTCCACGCCAGCGCCGAGATCGCCTCCTGATTGGCCGAGAAGGTCGGCGGGGTGATGCTCGCGTACATACCGGTCGAAAAGGCCAGCGACACAGCGCATTGGTCACCCTGACCGGTGGTGCCGGGTGCGATGACGACGGTCGGCCGCTGGCCGGTGCCGTGCCAGGACTGAGTGGAATCGAGGAACACGCCCGTCGCGGCGACGGGCGTGCCGTCCTGCATCTGCGTCGTGTACATGACCTGCTTGGCAGGCAACGGCCACACCCCGTTACCCGCGGGCTGCGCCAGCAGGGCCGAGATATCGGTGGTCTTGATGATCGCACCGCGCGTCGAATCGAATTGCGCGGGCGGCACATAGAAGTCATTGACCGGATCGGCGGAGGCCGACCCCGGAACAGCGGCCGCGCCGGCGGCGGTCACACACAGCGCCGCGGCGGCGGCCAACGCGTGATCGACCTTCCGGGGCGTCTGTCTCTTCCGGCGGGACGGACGGCGTTGTCCAGACATTTTCTGCTTTCTCTGCGGACTCGCGTGCACTCGGACACGGAGATGTCGGTGTGTTGAAGCCGGAGTTGTGCTCCGTGCCGGGCCCGAGCATGGGTGTCGCAACGGCCGAGCACCCGAGTAACACCGTTACCCGAGTAACACGGTTACTCTAGCCACATGTGAAGACGCCGGGAAGAGGGTGACCCCGCCCCGGACCACATTCGCCTTCAGAATCACGCTGATCCTGGCACTGTCCGCCTGCCCGCCCCCGGGACAGGATCTGGCGGGACGGTTTCGGTCTCGCGCCGGCACCGCAGGCCAACCCGTCGGACAGAGAGGCGTTTTCACGTGAGTCCCCACCGCGTGCCCGGAATACCCGCATGATCAGCATCGGCGCTGGCCGATCGGCCACCACCTCGAATCCGGCCCGGTTCGCACTGCCCACCGGACCGCTGCGCAGGCTCGCCGTGCGCGCGCTGTCCCTGGCCGGATTCCTCGCACTGTGGTGGGCGGTCGTCGCCGCGAAAATCATTGACCAGCAGTTCCTTCCGAGCCCACAGACGGTGTGGGACGCGTTCGTACGCGCCAACGGCTGGCACCAGCTCGCGCCCGGAGTACCCCGCGAAGTGGGCCGCCTACCTGGGCGGGCAGCTGGGTACGGACCTGGAGTCCACGGCCGACTTCCTGTTGAGCCAGGGCGAGATTCAGGGCGTGGCGGCACCGCAGGCCTATGCGGGATCGGTGTACGCCAACGCCGCCGCCACGGTGAGCGCGAAGTGACCGCCGCCGTCGAGCCCCGCGATCGCGTGGTGCCGACCGGGGTGTCCAAGACCTACGAGACCCCGAGCGGCAGCACCGTCGCGCTCTCTCCCACCGATCTGATCATCGAACCCGGCGAGTTCGTGAGCATCGTCGGCCCCTCGGGCTGCGGCAAGACCACACTGCTGCAACTGCTCGGCGGTTTCCTCGAACCCAGCGACGGCACGCTGCTGGTCGGCCACGATCCCATCGGCGGGCCCAGTCCCGAACGCGGTGTGGTCTTCCAGGCCCCCACCCTCTACCCGTGGCTGACCGTCTGCGGCAATGTCGAGTTCGGTCCGAAATGCCGAGGTGTGGATCGGAAGACGCGACGCGCCGAGGCCCAGCGCCTGCTCGAGCTGGTCGGGCTCGGCGATGCCGGCGGCAAGCGGCCCTACGAGCTGTCCGGCGGTATGCAGCAGCGGGCGCAGATCGCGCGGGTGCTTATCAACGATCCGCGCATCATCCTCATGGACGAACCGTTCGGGGCGCTGGATCAGCTCACCCGGGAGCGGCTGCAGGTGGAGCTGCTGCGACTGTGGCGCGAATCGGGCAAAACCATTGTGTTCGTGACCCATTCGGTGGAGGAGGCGGTATTCCTCTCCACCCGGGTCCTGGTCATGAGTGCCCGTCCGGGACGGATCATCGTGGACCGGGAAGTCGTATTACCGGCCGATGACGAGGCGGGCGTCCGGAACATCACCGTCACCGCGACACCCGAATTCCAGGCCCTGAAAACCGAATTGGCGAAGGCGATCTACGCAGCCCACGTTTGATCATGAATACGACGATGGCCCGTGCCGCGACTTTGCGGAACGGGCCATCGGACGTTTCGAACCGACGCGAAACCTGAATTACAGGTAGGCGCCGCACACGGGCCAGGCGCCCGGACCCTGACCGGCGAGCACGTTCTCCGCGACGCGGATCTGCTCCTCACGGCTGGCGCTGGCGGCACTGCCGCCGCCACCGTAGGCGTTCCAGGTGCTCTGGGTGAACTGCAGACCGCCGAAGAACCCGTTGCCGGTGTTGGCGCCCCAGTTGCCGCTGCTCTCGCACTGCGCGACAGCGTCCCAGTTGTGCCCGGCGGCCGAGGCGGTCGCGGTGGACAGCGCGAACGGGACGGACACGAGCGCACCGATGGCCGCCGCGGCGGCGAATGTGCGGGTGGTGAGCTTCCGGTTGCGATGCATAAGGTATTTCCTTGCCTGCGCCCGCCGGCCCGCGCTCTCGATTGCGGGTCCCCGTCCCCAGGGTTCTCGGTTGCTCTCGAATCGCGGGACGGAGTTGCCGGTGTTCGTCGATTCGAGCGGGGCCCGGTTGAATCCGAGCCATGAACGACGGTAACGGATCAATCACGTTAGATAACGTAACGATCACGGCCGGTTGACGAATCGATATCGGGGATACTCAATCCGTTTTCGCAGTTCGCATCGGAATTTCACCGAATGACATTTCTGGAATTCGTAAAAGTTTTTGTGACGGAGGTCACGAGAAAATAGTGACCTCGATCGCGTAATACAAACCCGAGACAAAACGATCCCCACCCAGAATCGCCCTCCGACCGGCTCGGATCGCGGTGCGCACAACCATTGATCCAGGTCAGAGCCCTGACCATAGTGCCTCCATGGCCGATGAACCCCGTTCCGGAGCACGCGCTGTCGACCGCGCGATCCAGGTGCTGAATTGCTTCCACGGCGACGATCCGGAGCTGTCGCTGAGCGAGCTCGCCCAGCGGACCCGGCTGCCTGTCAGCACCGCACACCGTCTCGCCCAGGCGCTGGTGCGCGGCGGCCTGCTCGAGCAGGGGCCGGCCGGTGATCGCTACCGCGTCGGGCACGGGCTGGCGACCCTGGCCCGGCCCGCCCTCGCCCGGCTGGGCCTCGAGTCCGCGGCGCCGCATCTGTACGCGCTCGCCGCGGGCATCCGGATCACGGTCAGCGTGAGCATGATGGACGACAGCGACGCGCTCACCGTCTTCCAGGCCCGCCCGCCGATCCACTTCTGCCACCACCAGGTGCCGCGATCCCGGCAATCCCTGCACGCCAGCGCGGCGGGCCACGCTCTGCTGGCCCACTCCCCCGCCCGCGCCGCCGCCGACATCGACCTGGACCGGGTCCGCCGCACCGGCTTCGCCTCCGAGCTGATCGAGACCGACGACCCCATCCGCGCCCTGGCGGTGCCCATCGTCGGGCCGGGCCGGCAGGTGCACGGGGCACTGGCGGTGCAGGCCCGTTCGGCCCGCCTGGACAGCGAGCTGATCCGGGCCGTCGTGCCCGCCATGCGGATCGCCGCGGGCCGGATCGCACCGCTGTTCCAGACCACCGACGGCGTGGCGCCCTCCGCCGCCGAGTTTCGCTCACGCTGATTTCCACATGGTGAAAAGCCGGTTGCCGCGCCGCAGCCCCCATCGCAGCATGTGACCACCGCCGAATCATCGCCAGTTCCCCTGTCCGGCAAAGGAATCCCCATGACGCTCTGTTGTCGCCCCGCCCTCGAATCCCACCGAGCGACAGTCGTATTCACCGAAAGACTCCCCCATGGCATTCCCTCCCCGCCGGACCAGGGTGCACCGCGCCCTGGCCGCCGCGTTCGCCGTCTCCAGCGCGGTCGTCCTGCTCACCGGCTGCGCGAAAACCGACCCGGGCACCACCGCCGACGGTAGGACCGTCATCCGCTATCAGGGGTCGACCGGCCAGGTCTCCGCCTTCGAACTGGCCGCCGACCTCGGTTACTTCAGCAAGATCGACCTCCGGTGGGAGGGCGACACCACCAGCGGCCCGGCCAATATTCAGGCCGCCGCCACCAAGCAGGTCGAATTCGGCAGCGCCTTCAACGGCGCGGTCATCAAGCTGGTCGCGGGCGGCGCTCCCGTCACCGCCGTGCTCAGCTCCTACGGGGCCGACGAACTCAACTTCACCGGCTACTTCGTGCGCGACGATTCGGGCATCACCTCCGCGCGCGACCTCATCGGCAAGAAGGTCGGCGTCAATACCCTGGGCGCGCACCACGAGTTCATCACCCGGCAGTGGCTGCACGACCAGGGGCTCAGCGATCAGGAGATCAAACAGGTCCAGCTGGTCGTATTGCCGCCCGCCAGCACCGAGGACGCGCTGCGCAATGGGCAGATCGATGTGGCCGCCCTCGGCGGCGTCTTCCGGGACACCGCCGTCGGGCGGGGCGGGGTGCATCCGCTCTACACCGACAAGGATCTGTTCGGGCAGTTCGATTACGGCACTTACGTTTTCCGCAACGACTACCTGAAGTCGCATGCCGCGGCCGTCGCCGATTTCGTGCAGGGCACCGCACGCGCCACCCGCTGGCTGCAGGTCACGCCGCGCGACGAGGTGGTGGCGCGGTTCGCCGACATCATCCACAAGCGCGGGCGCAACGAGAACACCGCGCTGCTGCAGTACTACAAGAGCTCGGGTATCCCCGTCCCCGGCGGCGTGATCGCCGAACGCGAACTGCAGATCTGGATCGACTGGCTGGTCCGCAACGGGGAACTGCCCGCGGGCAAGCTCGCCGCCAAGGACCTCTACACCAACAAGGACAATCCGTACGCCAACGGCGCCTACCCGGCCACCAGCGGTCCCAGCGGTGAGGCGGTGGCGAAATGAGTTCCGCGACCGTCAAACTCGCGCTCACCGGGGTCCGCAAGGAGTTCCGCGTGCGCGGGGAGCAGGAGAGTTTCACCGCGCTCGCCGATATCAGCGTCGATGTGCGCGACGGTGAGTTCCTGGTCCTGGTCGGGCCCAGCGGCTCGGGCAAGTCCACCCTGCTGGATCTGCTCGGCGGGCTCGGCAAACCCACCTCCGGGCAGATCCTGCTGGACGGGGTGCCGGTCACGGGACCCGGTCTGGACCGCGGGATCGTCTTCCAGCAGTATGCGCTGCTGCCCTGGCGCACCGCCCGGGCGAATATCGAATTCGGGCTGGAGGCCAAGGGCATTCGCCGTCGCGAACGCCGCGAGACCTCCGAGCACTATCTCGAGCTGGTCGGCCTGGCCGGATTCGGGAATCGCTATCCGCACGAATTGTCCGGCGGTATGAAGCAGCGGGTAGCCATTGCCCGGAGCCTGGCCTTCGACCCGGAGGTGCTGCTGATGGACGAACCCTTCGCCGCCCTCGACGCCCAGACCCGGGAGTCGTTGCAGGACGAGCTGTTACGAATCTGGCGGGCTACCGGGAAGACGGTCCTGTTCATCACCCACGGCATCGACGAGGCGGTGTACCTGGGGCAGCGCGTGGCGGTGCTGACCTCGCGGCCCGGGCGGATCAAGGCGGTCGTGGACATCGACCTCGACCGGGACGGGGATCCGGATATCCGTTCCAGCGAACGATTCCGCGAACTGCGCCATCACGTCTGGTCCCTGCTGCACGACGAGGTCGCGCGGGCACAGGACCTCGAGCAGGCCGCGCTCACCGGCGACAAGAGGAGTTCCCATGTCTAGCGCACTGCAATTCGTCGAAGCATCCATCGATCTCCGTCGCGAGCCCGCCGCCACCGGCGGTGCGACCCGCACGAAAACCCGGCACGCTACGGCCGTGCTGACCGCCGTCGCCGGCATCGCATGGCGAATCGGCAAGCCCACCATCGTGATCGCGGCCTTTCTTGCCCTGTGGGAAGCCGCGCCGCGGCTGGGGCTGGTGGACGAGGTGTTCCTGCCCCCGTTCTCGGCGGTCGTGCAGGCCGGGCTGGAGCTCATCCGCAATGGCCAACTGTGGGAACACGTCTCGACCAGCGTGACCCGCTCGCTCATCGGCTTCTCCATCGCCTTGGTCGCGGCCGTTCCGGTGGGTGTGGCCATTGCCTGGTACCGACCGGTGGCGGAATTCCTGAGCCCGGTGCTGGAACTGTTCCGCAATACCGCCGCCCTCGCGCTGCTGCCGGTGTTCATCCTGATCCTCGGCATCGGCGAGACTTCCAAGATCGCGCTCGTGGTGTACGCCGGATTCTTCCCGATCCTGCTCAACACCATCAGCGGGGTGCGGACGGTCGATCCGCTGCTCGTGAAATCGGCCGTCTCGCTCGGGTTCTCACCGATCCGCCTGTTCCAGAAGGTGATCCTGCCCGCCGCCGTGCCGTCGATCTTCACCGGCATCCGCATGGCCGCCTCCGGATCGATACTGGTGCTCATCGCCGCCGAGATGTTCGGGGCGCGTTCCGGGCTCGGCTACCTGATCACCGCCGCCCAGCAGAACTTCCAGATTCCGGACATGTACGCCGGGATCGTGGCCATCGCCGTGGTCGGACTCGCCTACAACGGCGTGCTCGTGGCCATCGAGCGACGGCTGTCCCGCTGGCGCGCCCACTGAATCCGTCGAAGGAACCTCTTCCATGTCCAACGCACGCAAGACCTTCCATCTGAACGCCTTCCTCATGGGCGTCGGCCATCACGAGGCCGCCTGGCGGCATCCGCGCACCGAGGAACACCGGGTCCTGGACGTGAAGCACTTCCAGGAACTGGGCCGCATCGCCGAACGCGGCAAGCTCGACTCGGTGTTCTTCGCCGACGGGCTGGCCGTCGGACCTCGGATCAAGCGCAACGCGCTCTCCGTCTTCGAGCCGATCACGCTCCTCGCCGCCATCGCCGCCGTCACCGAGCACGTCGGATTGATCGCGACCGCCTCCACCACCTACAACGAACCCTTCAACCTGGCACGAAAATTCGCGTCCCTGGACCACATCAGCGGCGGCCGGGCCGGCTGGAACATCGTCACCTCCGGTAGCGAGGACGAGGCGTTCAACTTCGGTTACGACGCCATCCCCGAGCACGCCCGCCGCTACGAGCGCGCCGACGAGTTCGTCGACCTGGCGGTACGGCTCTGGGACAGCTGGGAATCCGATGCCATCGTGCTCGACCCGGAGGCCGGCATCTTCGCCGACCCTGACAAGGTCCACACCCTCGACTACCGCGGCGAACGCTTCCAGGTCCGGGGCCCGCTGAATTCGCCCCGCAGCCCTCAGGGCCGGCCGCTGCTGGTGCAGGCCGGATCCTCCGAGAGCGGAAAGGAATTCGCCGCCCGCCACGCCGAAGCGGTGTTCACCGCGCAGCGCACCCTCGAGGAGGGCCAGCGGTTCTACCGCGACCTCGAGTCCCGGCTGCCCAAGTACGGCCGCTCCGCCGACGATCTCGAGGTCCTGCCGGGTCTGGTCCCCTTCATCGCCGACACCGAGGCCGAAGCCCGCGCACTCGAACAGGAATTCACCGACCTCATCTCCCCCGACTACGCGCTGCGGCAACTCTCCACCCTGCTCGGCGTCGACCTCACCGAGCACGCCCTCGACGCACCGCTGCCGCCGTTGCCGCGGGAAAGCGACATCCAAGGCGGCAAGAGCAGATTCACCCTCGTCAAGGAGCTCGCCGAAAAGGAGGACCTGACCGTCCGCCAGCTCATCGGCAAACTCGGCGGCGGCCGAGGTCACCGCACCTTTGCCGGCACGCCGGAGCAGATCGCCGACGAACTCCAGTCCTGGTTCGACCAGGGCGCGGCCGACGGCTTCAACATCATGCCGCCCTACCTGCCCGGCGGGCTCGAGGACTTCGTCGACCGCGTGGTCCCGATCCTGCAGGAGCGCGGGCTGTTCCGCACCGACTACACCGCACCGACCCTGCGCGGCCACTACGGACTCGCGCCCGTGGAAAGCCAATTCACCCCCGCCCGTACCCAGGCGACCGCCTGAGATCTGAAAGGAACGCTCATGACCACCGCAACCGAGAACCCGGTCGGCACCTTCCGCATCGGACCCGTCGCCGGGCATATCGGCGCCGAGATCACCGGCATCGACCTGCGCGACGACTTCACCGATGAGCAGATCGCGGTACTCACCGCCGCGCTGCACGAATACAAGGTGCTGTTCTTCCGGGATCAGCACATCGGGCACGCCGAACAGATCGCCTTCTCCCGGCGATTCGGCGCGGTCACGCCCTCGCATCCGTACGACGATGACGCGCCCACCGAGTACCCCGAGATCCTCGCCGTCGACAGCCGCCTGTACGAAAAGCGGTTCGGGAAGAAGAAATTCAGCTACACCAACCATTGGCACACCGATGTCTCGCCGCTCATCAACCCGCCGGCCGCCTCCCTGCTGCGGGCCGAGATCGCGCCCGACCGCGGCGGCGACACCCAGTGGACCAACCTCGCCGCCGCCTACGCGGGCCTGCCGGATTCGCTCAAATCCTTCCTCGACGGACTGCGCGCCGAGCACCGATTCGGCGGCACGCTGCCCGCCTGGGACGCGGAGAGCGACTACGCCAAGCGGGTCGCGGCCGCACCGCTGATCACCGAACACCCGGTGGTGCGGGTGCATCCGGTGACCGGTGAACGCGTGCTGTTCGTGAACCCGGGCTTCACCACCCGCATCGTCGGCCTCAGCCCGCGCCAGAGCGACGCGCTGCTGGAACTGCTGTACGCCGAACTCTCCGATCCGGCGTATACGGTCCGATTCCGTTGGGAGAAGGGCAGTGTCGCGTTCTGGGACAACCGGGCCACCGCCCACCTCGCACCCGGCGACCTCACCCACCTGGACGTGACCCGCGTGCTCTATCGCACGACCCTGGAGGGCGACGTGCCCGTCGGCGTCGACGGCGAGCCCTCACGCTCCATCGCCGGTGAGCACTTCGGCGGCTCACAGAACTGATCCCGCGGCGCTCACCGCGGAATCAGCGGGGCCCTCTCGACAGTGTCGAGAGGGCCCCGCTCAGTTCCTGATTCGATTCTGCTTCGATCCCCGGACCGTCAGTGGCCCAGCGGACGCGGCGGCGCAGGCGGGTTCTGCCAGCGCTGGTCCGGGGGCTCCTGGCGGTACTGCGGCTGTACCGGCTGCTGCTGCGGGAGCCGCTGCTCCAGATGCGGCCTTGTCGCGGTCTGCGGCAAACCGACCGGCTCGACCGGCGTCCGTGCGTCCGCCTCGGCCGCCCGGACGGCCCGCTGGGTGGCCGGGTCGGTGGCGGTGTCGAACCAGTCGGCCACCTCGTCGGCATCGTTCTCGGGCGCTTCCGCGGCCGCACCGTCCTCAGACGGCTCGTACCGGAACACACCGTCCTCACCCTGCTTGCCGAAACCGCGCGCGAAGCCCTCGAGGGCCTTGCCGAAATCGCTGGGCACCAGCCACACCTTGTTGGCGTCGCCCTTGGCCACCTGCGGCAGGGTCTGCATGTACTGGTAGGCCAGCAGCTCGGGGGTCGGCTTGCCGTTCTTGATCGCGGCGAACACCTTCTCGATGGCCTTGGCCTGGCCCTGCGCCTGCAGGTAGGCGGCGGCCCGCTCACCCTGCGCGCGCAGGATGCGGGACTGCCGCTCACCCTCGGCGGAGAGGATGGCCGACTGCTTGGAGCCTTCGGCCGCGAGGATCTGCGCCTGCTTCTGACCCTCGGCCGTCTTGATCGACGCCTCCCGCTGACCTTCCGCGGTGAGGATCATGGCGCGCTTCTCACGGTCGGCCTTCATCTGCTTCTCCATCGATTCCTGAATCGACGGCGGCGGATCGATGGCCTTGAGCTCGACGCGCGACACCCGCAGACCCCAGCGGCCGGTGGCCTCGTCGAGCACCCCGCGCAGCTGGCTGTTGATCTGGTCGCGGGAGGTCAGGGTCTCTTCGAGGGTCATGCCGCCGACCACGTTGCGCAGCGTGGTGATCGTCAACTGTTCCACGGCGGCAATGTAATTGGAGATCTCGTAGACCGCGGCCTGCGGACTGGTGACCTGGAAGTAGACCACCGAGTCGATCTGGACGGTCAGGTTGTCCTGGGTGATGACCGGCTGCGGCGGGAACGACACCACCCGCTCGCGCAGATCCACCTTGGCGCGCACCCGATCGGCGAACGGCACCAGGAAGGTCAGTTGCCCGGACACCGTCCGCGAATAGCGGCCCAGCCGCTCGATCACGGCGGCCTCGGCCTGCGGCACCAGGGCCACCGATTTGAAGACCACTACCACGACCAGGAGGATGAGTACGACGGCGACTATCAGTACAGCCATCACGGCCCTTTCATGACGACGGCGTGGGCGCCGTCGATCCTCATGATGTACACGGTCGAACCGACGGGATAGGACTCCGCGGCGTCATAGGGACGCGCGCTCCACACCTCGCCACCGAGCTTCACGCGACCGCCGTGCTCGTCGACCGTCTCGAGCACCTTCGCGGTCTTCCCTGGCAGCGCGTCCACCCCGGTCTGATGCGGCGGCGGAATTGCGTAGCGCCGCAACAGGAATGGGCGAACCAGCACCAGGAGAGCGATCGACGAGACACTGAATACCACCGCGTCGATGAGCACCGACGAGCCGGTGAGCTCGTTGGCGCCCGCAGTGATGAGCGCGGCAACACCCAGCATGATCAGCACGAGACTGCCCGTGAGCATCTCAGCTGCCGCGAGCAGAATCCCCGCGACCAGCCAAACTATTGCGGCCACGCCACCAACAGTAACCGTAATCGCGGGTTACGGCCGGTATTCGTGATCACTCCGCGCTTCGTACCCGACATATCGGAATGGGCGCGGCGCGAGAGGGATTCCCGCTCATCGCCGGTAACCTTCACGCGGTGAGTGGGCACCAACGGTACGGCGACATCTTCTCCGGGCACGCGCGCAAGCAGAAACGGGAGGTGCCCCGCGTGGTCGCCGAACGCGACCTCGTCGCCGAGGACGCGGCCACCGGATTCTGCGGCGCCGTAGTGGGTTTCGATCGCAGCTACGACGGCGAGTTCGTCAAACTCGAGGATCGCGGCGGGCGGGTCCGGCTGTTCGCGCTGCGGGAAGCCGCGTTTCTGATCGACGGGCAGCCGGTGACACTCGTGAAGCCGACCGCCGCCGTGCCCGAGCAGCCCACCCGATCCGCCTCGGGATCCACCCGCGTCGAAGGACTGAAGGCGCGCGTCGCGCAGGCCAGCCGCATCTGGGTGGAGGGTGTGCACGACGCCGCGCTGGTCGAACGGGTGTGGGGACACGACCTGCGGGTCGAAGGCGTGGTGGTCGAACAACTCGAGGGCCTCGACCATCTCGGCGCCAAACTCGCCGAATTCCAGCCCGGACCGACCCGGCGCGTCGGAGTCCTGGTCGACCATTTGGTCACCGGCTCCAAGGAATCCGGCCTGACCCAGGGCCTCGGCGCGCACGTCCTCGTCACCGGCCACCCCTACATCGACGTGTGGCAGGCCGTCCG
This sequence comes from Nocardia sp. NPDC046763, assembly GCF_040645495.1. Classification (NCBI taxonomy): domain Bacteria; kingdom Bacillati; phylum Actinomycetota; class Actinomycetes; order Mycobacteriales; family Nocardiaceae; genus Nocardia; species Nocardia sp. NPDC046763. Next base: position 101,188 of record NZ_JBEYYI010000026.1, read on the forward strand.
CCCGCAGGCCGTCGGCATCCCCGCCTGGCCCGACGTCCCGCGCGGGGAAGACTGGAAAACCGGCATCTGCCAGCGGTTACGCTGGGGCACGCCGCAGGAGGGGTGGCGGCGCGTCTACAACGCGGTCAACTCCTACCACGATCTCGAGACCCCGCTCATCGGCGCGGTCGAACGACTGATCGATTTCGTCACGGAGCAGGAGTAGCCCGCCAGTTATCCTCGAATGCATGAGTTCCCCGAGTGCATCGCTGACGGTCTGGGCCGGCGCCTGGCTGGCCGGCCGCAGCGCCCCCGACGACGTGCTGGACGCGTTGCGTACCTGGGCTCCCCAGCAGACGGTGGCCGCCGGGGATCCCGTGACCGGAGGACACACCGGATTACCGTGGGCGTCCGACGACGAGCCCGCCGCGGTGGCCGGGGCGGGAATCATGGTGCTGCTCAAGGTCATCCGGGAAGCGATCGACGGACCCGAGGCGCAGATGCGGCTGGTGCTGCCGATTCCCGGAGACGTGCGCGGACTCCCGGTCGGCACCGAATTCGCCGCCGCCGCAACCGAAGCCGAGGAAGGCATTCTGATCGGGACCGCCGGATCGGCCGGCACCGGGCTGGTCCCGGTCTGGACCCACGACGACGCACTGCAATGGCGGGTCTACTCGACCCCGATCCCCTTCGCGCACGTACCCGAAATGCCGCTGGGCGAAGCCGAATACACCATGCGGGAGGCGGTCCGCGACGCCGCCGACGCACTCCAGCAGCTCCAGACCACCAGGCTCGGGTCCGGCGGAGTCGGGCCTCGCGAACTCGTCGAAGCCGAACTAGCCGGACATACCAAACACAAGTACCCCGATTCGATGCCCCTGCGCGCCCGGCGGATCCTCGACACCGCCGACCAGGTGGCCGCGATCCTCACCGTCGCCGAACGCGAACCAGCCTCCGCCCCGACCTCCGCCACCGCCGTGGCCGCACAGGAGGCCCTACTCCGACCACTCTGGAACGCGATCCGGGCCGCACGGCTGGCCGCGGTCCACGCCCGCTGACTGTCCGATTTCTTCAAGACCGATCGCGATGGGGACGCATACCGTTCGGGTATGGCTATTCGACTGAATGTGATCGGGATCGTGGTGGCGGACATGGGTGCGTCGCTGGAGTTCTATCGGCGTCTGGGAGTGGAGTTCGCCGACGGCTCCGAGCAGCAGCCACACGTGGACGCCGACCTGGGCGGCGGTATCAAGCTCATGCTCGACACCGAGGAAACAGTCCGGTCATTCCATCCGGACTGGAAGGCCGTGCCCGGGGCCGGGCGAATCGGCCTCGCGTGCGACTGCGGCTCGCCGGCCGGGGTGGACCAGAAGTTCGAAGAGCTGATCGGCGCAGGCTACCGAGCCGAGCTGAAGCCGTTCGATGCGTTCTGGGGCCAGCGGTATGCCACAGTCCTCGACCCGGACGGGAATGGGGTCGACCTCTACGCCGCCCTCGCGTAAAACGGCAAGACCCGGACGCGCAGGGGTGCGACTGGCCGGGCGGCGCCGCCGACGCGAGCACCGCGAGGACAGCGAGCAGCGGTGGCGGTGCGATCGCGAAGGCTGTCGCAGGTACCGATCCCGGTCGCAGTGGCGTCTGCGGTCGCGGTCGACGTGATGGATCGCGACCGCAGTCCAAACGGCGGCCGGTTGTGCCCAAGGTCGCCGTCACATATGCCGATCGCAATCGCAATCGCGCCCGCTGCGGCGGTTGCGATCGGGGCAGCAACTGGGACGGCGGTCGCACCGCGGCAGTGATTGTGGTCGGAATCATGATCTCGACGGCGGCTGTCAGGTCGGCGATGCCGCACGTGTCGAGTGCTTCCCCGTTCGGATGCATCAATTCCACCTCCGCCACGTGCCAATGCGGCGCGAATTACCATGTGATATAAGGAAATTCAGACCGGGGACATTTCCACTAGACCAAGCAATTGCCCGGGCGACATGTCGGAAAACTCCCGAATATCCCGCGTCAAATGCGCTTGATCCGAATACCCGACAAAGACGGCAACCTGCGCAAGTTTCATCCCGCCCCGCGCCAGCGCCAGCGCCCGCTGCATCCTCAACACCCGGCCCAGAGTTTTCGGCCCATACCCGAAGGCCGCCAATGAGAGTCGATGCAGTCGCCGCGGCCCGGTCCCCAATTCTTCGGCCGTCGCCGACACCGACATCCCCGAACCCAGCGAGGTCACGATGAATCGCACCATCGGATCCGCGGCGTCGGTCTCGCTTGCACGCCAGCGCACGATGAGCTCCAGGCCGACCGCCGGATCCGGCGCCTTGGCGATCAACTCGGATGCGCGGCGGAGATCCGCCGGCGACCACAGGTCGGCGAGATCAGCTCTGGCGTCGCGTAGTTCGTGCGCAGGCACCCCGAGCAGAGCCGGAGCCGTGCCGGGGAAGAAGCGGATCCCCGTGATCCGATCGGCGAATCCCGCCGGCGGACGGTATGCGCGGGTGTCCGGGCCTGCCACCGAGAGTCGCCCGTCGATCCACAGCAGATCCATGCTGCCGTCCGGCAGCACGGGCAGATCCGTGTCCGCGACACCCTCACGAGTCCACACCACCGCGCCGCCGACCCCCGACGGTCGCTCCCGATAGCTCCGCGGCGCGTGGATTTCAATCACCACATCCACTCCTCACCGCATCCCAGCCCCGAAAAGCGCTGAAACACACACTTGTTCGGCACTCAATGCGCACTTGCATCATTTGCTTGTTTGCACTCGATGCAATGTTGCACGTTATGTCGTCGCTGGTTCCGCTTCATCGGAGACTTCGACCACGTGCTCGGACTGCCCCGGCTTCCACGCCGTCACCTCCATGCGCCCGTCCACGATCTCGACCGACGATGCCCCCGTGATGTCGACGGCGTAGAACGGCTCGAACTTGCGGCCGCGCAGGTCGAACCCACTCTCGGCGAAAAGGTCCTCGGCCCAGCGCCGCTGCAGTTCGGAATCCTGGACGTCGTGCACGGTGCCGAAGATCTTCACGTCCCCATCACTGACCTGCGTGTCCACCGTCGCCGTGTGCAGGCAGAAGCGTGGGTCGTGGGCGAGATCCGCGAACTTCTTCGTCCCCGGCATGCCGACCAGCCATAGCTCACCCTCGAAAATGCGCGGTTCGAGCGGGCTGATACGCGGGAAGCCATCCTTGCGGAGGGTAGCGAGCATGCACAGGTTGCCAGTGGCGGCGTGACGACGGGTGAAGATGGTCGAGATGCGGGGTGCGGCATTGGCGAACTCGGTCCAGGACGTCATGTCCGCGACCGTACTCCTGGGGACCGACACCTCCGCTCGTCGAAACTCCCGATCTCTGTTTGAATGGCCCAATGTCGATCTCCCGCCGGATCGCCGTGCTCGCCGCGGCGCTCATCGGCTGCGCCATCCCCGCCACGCTCCCGGCGAACGCCGTGGTCGGCGGCACCGAAGCCCAGGCCGGCGACTATCCCTGGCTCGCCGCCGTCGGCACCCCGCTGTTCTTCCTCCGCGCCTCCGGCCAGTTCTGCGGCGGCGCGCTCATCGCGCCCGACCAGGTGCTCACCTCCGCCCACTGTGTAGCGATCGCCCAGCTGCTGCCACAGGCGCTGACGGTCACCTTCGATCGCAGCGACCTGACCTCGCATGACGGAACCACCGTGAGCGTCACCGATGTTCGCCTGCACCCCGATTTCCGCACCGACACGGTCGGCGGCGTCGACGTCTACCACCGCGACCTCGCCATCCTTACCCTCGCGACCCCGCAGCACCGGCCCACCGTGCCGATCGCCGCGCCGCAGGGCGGCAGCGCGACCGTGCTCGGCTGGGGCGGGACCTCCGACCACGACCTGTTCAACACCAAGCTCATGCGTGCCACCGTCCCATTCGTCTCCGACGCCGACTGCGGTGCCGCCTACCCCGGTGCCTTCGATGCCACTGAGATGGTGTGCGCCGGCTCGACCGAGGCCGACACCGCCGAATTCGACAGCGGCGGACCGCTGCTCATCGACGGCAAGTTGGTCGGCGTCACCTCGTGGGCGCGCGGGACGGCCCTGGCCGGCTATCCGACCGTCTACGCTCGGCTGCCCGCATCGTTCTGAGCCGTCAGACCTTCGACGCCGACTGGTCGAAGGTGAAGACGCCATTGGGGTCGTAGTGCTCGGCGATGCCGTGCATACGAGACGCGTTGTCGCCGTAATAGGCACTGCCCCAATTCGACAGGTCGGGGTCGATGTAGTTGACGAATGCCGTATTCCCGGTCAGGTCACCGAGCCGATCCCGTACCTCGTTCACTGCGTTCCGGGCATCCGGCGTGGCGGCGCCGACATAGATCTGGGCGGTCGCCAGTGCGCCACGATACGGAAAAGCCGTGTCCTTCGCGCCGATTCGCGAGGGCGCCCCGGAGAGACTGTCCAGCAGAATATCCATACCCTCGCGGCCGGTGAGCAATGCGGTCAGCCGACTCGGGTCGGAGAGTGGCTTGGTCAGCACTCGCGAGGAGGCCGTGAACGATTCGCGGCCCAATACTCCCCCGCCATTCCAATTCGGCCGGCACTGTTCCACCGAATAATTGGCGCACCCGCCGAAATACATCATTGCCGGTAGGTAGTCCTTGGTCAGCGAATACCTGTTCGACGGTTGAGTCTTGGCGGCTGCTACCAGTTTGTCGACGAGACCGTTCATCTCGCTCTCGGATCCGACATAGCAGCCGTTGATCCGGCACGTCGGCGGGCTCCCGGCGGAAATGCCGAGGGTGGACCAGAATTCGTCCGGAGCCGACGCGGTGAAGGTCTGCCAGGCGCCCAGCACGTCGGTCAGCGATCCGGCCGGAAAGCGGACCTGGAACACCGCCAGCTGCGGCGCCGCCACGGTCCGGAAAGTGAACGAGGTGGCGATGCCGAAGTTGCCGCCGCCACCACCGCGCAGCGCCCAGAACAGATCGGGTTCCGAGGTCGCCGAGGCGGTCCGCACCGTGCCGTCCGCGGTGACCACCTGCGCCGAAACCAGGTTGTCGCACGTCAATCCGTACTTCCCGGCCAGCACGCCGACCCCGCCGCCGAGCGTCAGCCCGGCGATCCCGACCGTCGGGCAGGACCCGGCCGGGAGGCAGCGGCCCGCCCGAGCCAACGCGGAGTACACGTCCATCAGCCGCGTACCCGCACCGATGACCGCGGTGCCGTCCGCTTTCACTTCGACCCCGCTCATCCCACCCAGATCCACGACCAGGCCCTTGTCGGGTGTCGAGTACCCGGCGTAGCTGTGCCCGCCGCTGCGCGCCGCCACCGGGATCTTCGCGCTCGCCGCGGCATCGACGCAGACCTGTACATCGGAAGCCGTGGCGCACTGCGCGATTGCCGCAGGCTGCCGGGCATCGAATGCGGGATTGTAGGCCAGTTTCGCCGTCGCATAACCGGAGTCGGACGGCAGATTCAGTGTCCCGGTCAGGCGCTGCCGTAGTGTGACCCAATCTACCTGTCCGGCAGGATGTTCCGCGGCAGGCGCCTCCGGTACGCAGCCGGTCGCCGCCCCGAGTGCAGCCAGGCTCGCGCCGAGCCCGGCCGCCCGCAACAGATTTCGCCGATTGATCGCCACGACGGCGTCCCTCCCCCGAGGGTGTGCCCGGCCCGCCGGGCACACACAAACTATTCAACGGTCGGGTTATCGCGACCGTGAACGTTCGTGTTTCACCCGAGCATGCCCTCGGCGAGCCGCGCCCAATCGGCGAGAACCTGCTTGCGCCGCAGGCGATCCCGCCCCACCATCTCGTCGAGGGTCGCGCCGCGCACCAGGTTGATGGTGAGCCAGAACGCGGCCTCCAAGCGCTCACGCGGCGCGACGATGAAACGCCCGCAGGCGTCGAGCAGTTCGATCGTCAGGTCGTGCTGCACCCGCAACATGTTCCGGCGCAGGTCCTTGTCATTGGCGATGCCGACATACAACTCCACTGCCGCCTTGCCCAGCTTCCCGGCGAACGGCGCGGTCACCAGCTCGACCAGCACCTCCCCCGCCGACGCTGCCCGCGGCAGGGTCCGCTCCCGCCGCCGCAGCGCCTCCCCCTGCCGCTGCGTCAGATGCTCGATGGTCTGGGCGAACAATTCCTGCCGGGTGTGGAAGTGATGTAGCTGTGCACCCCGCGTCACCCCGGCCCGGGCGGTGATGTCGGCGATGGACGCGCTCGCGTACCCGACCTCGGCCAGGCTCTCGATGGCCGCGTCCAGCAGCAGCGCTCGGGTGCGGAGGCTCTTCTCCTGATGCTTGTTCGGGGGCAGACCGGATACCACCTGGTCAGTCTAGCGGCCTTGCAAAATTGCGTGCTCCCTTGCACGCAATTGGGTGTCGGTCGTAATGTGACCAGCATGCCCGTCGATCGCCTGCTGCCCACGCCCGAAGCCCGCGACCTCATCGAGCTCACCCGCGATATCGCGGACAAGGTGCTCGAACCCCAGGTCGTCGAGTACGAGAAGCAGGAGCGCTACCCTGCCGAGGCATTCCGCGCGCTCGGAGCGGCGGGGCTGCTGAGCCTGCCGTATCCGGAGGAGTTCGGCGGAGCCGGGCAGCCGTACGAGGTGTATCTGCAGGTGCTGGAGGAGCTCGGCGCACGCTGGGCGGCGGTCGCGGTGGCGGTGAGCGTGCACAGCCTGTCGTGCCATCCGCTGTTCGCCTACGGCACCGAGGAGCAGAAGCAGCGCTGGCTGCCGGAGATGCTGTCCGGCAATCTGATCGGCGCCTACAGCCTGTCCGAGTCGCACGCCGGATCCGACGCTGCCGCCCTGCGCTGCCGGGCCGTCGAGGCCGAGGGCGGCTACCGGATCACCGGCACCAAGGCGTGGATCACCAACGGCGGCAAGGCCGATTACTACACCCTGTTCGCCCGCACCGGTGAGGGCTCACGCGGCATCTCATGTTTCCTGGTCCCCGCCGGCACCGAGGGCCTGTCGTTCGGCAAGCCCGAGGAGAAGATGGGCCTGCGCGCGGTCCCGACCACCACCGCCGCCTACGACAACGTCTTCCTCCCGGCCGAGCGCCTCATCGGCGAACCGGGACAGGGCCTTCCGATCGCCTTCAGCGCCCTGGACTCCGGCCGCCTCGGCATCGCCGCCGTCGCCACCGGCATCGCCCAGCGCGCCCTCGACGACGCCGTCGCCTATGCCAAGGAGCGAGAAGCCTTCGGCCGCCCCATCATCGACCACCAGGGGCTCGGCTTCGTCCTCGCCGACATGGCCGCCGCCGTCGACTCCGCCCGCGCCACGTACCTCGATGCCGCCCGCCGCCGCGACGCCGGCCTCCCCTACTCCCGCCAGGCCAGCGTCGCCAAGCTCACGGCTACCGACGCCGCCATGAAGGTCACCACCGACGCCGTCCAGGTCTTCGGCGGCTACGGCTACACCCAGGACTTCCCCGTCGAGCGCTACATGCGCGAGGCCAAGATCACCCAGATCTTCGAGGGCACCAACCAGATCCAGCGCCTGGTCATCGCCCGGTCGCTGGCCAACGGCTGACCATCGCGAGAACCACAGCGTTCAGCCATCCCGCGCGCCGCATGGGTGCGCGGGATGGCATCAGGAACGGTCACAGGCTGCCGAAGGGGTTCCACGGGGTCGGCGCCGGGGCCTCGTCACGGTCGTGATGCCAGCGCCAGCCGTTGTCGCGCCACTCCCAGTGGCCACGGCCGTGTGTCCCGTCGCTCGGCCCGATGAACGCCTCGAACTCCTATGCTGAGATCAGGCCACCGAGGAGTCGTCATGGGGCGGATTGTTTCAGCCGTGATCGGCGTCGTATTGTGCGTCGTCGGAGTGATCTGGATCGTGCAGGGCGCCGGTTCCCTGCACGGATCGCCGATGACCGGGCACTCCGAGTGGAGTTACCTCGGCGGCGCACTCGTCGTGGTGGGCGCGGGCCTGCTGCTCTGGGCCGGATACCGGTCGCTACGGCGCTGACCGGCGCACGGAACAGGTGAATCCCCGGGGATCACTGTGTTCGACTCACGCGATAACCGTTGCGTCCCAGTCGATGACGAAACGGTGGACCGGACCGAACATCTTCTCCGGCTTGAGAAAGGTGCGGGTCGCGAGGGGCATCATGAGGCCGAACAGGGCCTTGGCGACGGGACCGGAGGTCTTGCCGTTGTTGGTCTTGGCGGCATTGTCGGAGATGTCCTCGACCCGGGGGCGGCGCAGGCGCTCGTAGGCCGCGAAAGCCGCTGCGGGGTCCGGGATGTCACGCAGGCAGCGGGCCAGCTCGACGGCCGACTCGATGGCCAGCGACGCACCCTGGCCCGAGCTGGAGGACGGGGCGTGCACGGCGTCGCCGACCAGGACCACGCGACCGCGGAACCAGTTGGGCACGTGGGGCATCCGCTCCATCGGACCGGTGACGATCATGTCCTCGACACTGGTCTCGGCGAACAGCTGCTCGCCGGGGGTGTCGCCGACGTGGGCGGCGCGCAGCTTCGCCAGCCAGTCCTCGGCGGGCACGGCCTTCGCCTCGGCGAGGGTCATGGGCTGTTCCTGCGGGAAATTGCTGAAGAATACGTGCTTGCCGTTGGGCTGACGCCAGTAGCCGTAGAACGCGCGCTTCCCGAAGGCGAAGTGCATGGCCTCGATATCGCCCTCGCCGCCGTCGGAAAGCCTTCCGTCCGGGGTGAATTCACCGAAGCCGAAGCTCATCAGGCCGGTGTACTCCGGGCCGGGGGCCTGCGGGTCGATCAGGCTGCGCACGGTGGAGTGGATGCCGTCCGCGCCGATCAGGATGTCGCCGGTAGCCGTGGTGCCGTCCTCGAACTGCGCGATCACGCCCGTCTCGGTCTGCTCGAGGTCGACCAGCCGCTTGCCGTGCTCGATGGTGATGCCATTTGCGACCGCGTGGTCGTGCAGCACCCGGAACAGGTCCGAGCGCAGCATGGTGCAACTCGGCGGCAGGCCGGGCAGCGCGTCGACCCGCATGAGCGTGCGGCCCGCGCCGGTTTCCATCACCATGCTGTGCAGCGGGTGCCCGGCGGCCTCGACAAGCTTGTCCGCGCCGATGATCCCCAGTGCCGCAAGACCATTCGGCGCTACCGTGAGCATCGCGCCGGTGTCGGCCGCCGCCGGGTACGCCTCGTACACCGTCGCCTCGATACCGGCCTTCTGCAGCGCGAGGGCGGTCACCGGGCCCGCGATGCCGCCGCCGATGATCAGTGCCTTCTTGATGCCGTTCATGACTATTGCCTTCCCCGATTCCTTCGATCACCCTCGCGACCGCCTGCAGCAATAGTATCCACGCAACTAGTTTCTGCGCAACTAGTTTGTGGAACAAAAAGGGGCCTCATCGGGGACACACCCCGATGAGGCCCGCTCGGATCTACGCCGTGGCCTGTCGCTTCGGCAGCTTCCAGCCCGGCCGCGGGAAGTGGCAGGTGTAGCCGCTGGGGAACCGCTCCAGGTAATCCTGGTGCTCCGGCTCGGCCTCCCAGAACGTGCTCGCCGGGGTCACCTCGGTGACCACCTTGCCCGGCCACAGGCCGGAGGCGTCGACGTCGGCGATGGTGTCCTCCGCGACCCGCTTCTGCTCGTCGTCCAGGTAGAAGATGGCAGAGCGGTAGCTCGTCCCGATGTCATTGCCCTGCCGATCCTTGGTGCTCGGATCGTGGATCTGGAAGAAGAACTCCAGCAGCGCACGGTAATCCGTGTGCGCCGGGTCATAGACGATCTCCACCGCCTCCGCGTGCCCGGGGTGATTGCGATAGTTCGGGTTGTCGTTGCGACCACCGGTGTAGCCCACCCGGGTCGACAGCACACCCGGCTGCTTCCGGATGAGATCCTGCATGCCCCAGAAGCATCCGCCGGCCAGAATGGCCTTCCGCGTGTCGGTCACGCTTCCTCCTTCGTGAACAGAGACTTGTACTGCCCGTAGCCCTCGGCCTCGAGCTGGTCGAGGTGGATGAACCGCAGCGACGCCGAGTTGATGCAGTAGCGCAGCCCGCCCGCATCACGCGGCCCATCGGTGAACAGATGGCCCAGATGACTGTCGCCGTGCGACGAACGCACCTCGGTCCGGATCATGAAGTGGCTCAGATCCCGTTTCTCGACCACATTGGCGTTGTCGATCGGCTTGGTGAAACTCGGCCACCCCGATCCGCTCTCGAACTTGTCCGTCGACGCGAACAACGGCTCACCGGACACCACATCCACGTAGATACCAGGCTCGTGGTTGTCCCAGTACTCGCCCGTGAACGCCCGCTCGGTCCCGTTCTCCTGGGTGACGTGATACTGCTCAGGCGACAGCGCGGCCACAGCCGCCGGATTCCGGTTGTACTCCCGTGCCACATGACCTCCTTGATCGGCCTCAGCTACAACCCACCCTGCCTGCCGGAAAGTCCACCCTCAACCCCGCGTCATACTTCTGTCACCTTTGGCTGCCGGGCGTACTCACCAGCGTGAGCGCGACCGGGAACGAGACCGACGACGATCAGGTGCCAGCGTAGGCGCGGCGAAGAGCAGGGGAATCGGGGTGGGCGCGACCGCCGCCGCCATCGTCGGGATCCTGGTCGTGCAGTTCTATCTGCCCGCGCAATTCATCGCCATCGCAATTTCCGGATTGCCTCTACCTGTCCTTCACCAACGCCAGCGCAGCCCGACCGACGTGATGCCCATGTCCCGCTGGGCGAAAACCCTGATGATGGTCCGATCGGCGATCTCACTCATCGCCGCGAGCCTGGTCATCGCCCGCGCGGTCAACGTCCTCGAGTAATGCCGAATGTGCTGTGTCAGCGGTTGAACCACATGTCGGCTACCAGCATGATCACGGCGACACCGACGAAGGCGGCGGCGAAGCCGATGGACTGGCCGATGGTGCCGACGATACCGGCGGCGAGGAAAAGCGTCAGGACCGGCGCCCAGACGAACATGTCCGGCGGACCGAAGGTGCGCTGCTTGCGGGCGGCGGCACCGCTCGAGGCGGGCTGACGACGTTGCGGGGTTCCGCGTCCGGGTGTAGTCACCTGGGCGAGACTACAATTCGGCGGCCGCCGGTGCCACCGCGGGTCGGCGCGGTGGGAGGGCGCAGCAGCCCACGACGCAGGGCACGCCGTTGACGGTGCAGCCCAGGGCGGTGATGTCGCTCAGGCGTGCGGGAGCGGCGGCAGTGCGGTACTCGTCCACCAGGTCGGCGACCATCTGCGCGTAGCGCGGGTCCGGGCCGGGCGTGGCGGCGCGCGCGAAGGCCATACCCAGTTCGGCGGCACGCTCTTTCGCCTCGTTGTCCAGGTCCCAGATGACCTCGAGGTGATCGGAGACGAAGCCGACCGGGCACACCACGACCGCGTCCACGCCGCGCTCGGCGAGGGTGTCGAGGTGGTCGACGATGTCGGGGTCCAGCCACGGGATCTGCGGCGGGCCGGAACGCGACTGCCACACCAGGTCGTAGTTGTCGAATCCGGTTGCGGCAGCGCACAATCGGGACGCCTCGGCGACCTGGCGGCTGTAGAGGTGCTGCTCGGCGGGCGGGCCGGAGGCGACATCGGCCGAGACCGGCACCGAGTGGGCGGTGAAGACCAGGCGAGCGGACTCGCGTTTGTCCGCAGGCAATTCCGCGACAGCCGCGCGGATCGAGTCCGCGAAGGCATCGATGAACAGCGGATGGTCGAAATACTGGCGCAGCTTCACCAATTCGGGCGCGTCGGCGACCGCGGCCCGGGCGCGCACGATGTCCTCGTGGTACTGCAGGCAGCCGGAATACCCGCCCCACGCCGAGGTCGGGAACACCAGTGCGGACCGGATCCCGTCCGCGCGCATGCGCTCGACGGTCTCCTCGACCATCGGATGCCAGTTGCGGTTGCCGAAGTACACCGGCAGATCGATACCGCGCGTAGCGAATTCGGCCTCGATGGCCTTGATGATGTCCAGATTCAGGGCATTGATCGGCGATACCCCGCCGAAGTGCAGGTAGTGCTGCGCGACTTCGGCGAGGCGCTCCGGAGGCACGCCCCGGCCCCGAGTGACGTTCTCCAGGAACGGCATCACGTCCTCGGGGCGCTCGGGACCGCCGAAGGACAGCAGTAGCAGGGCGTCCACTTCACGAGCCGTGGGCTCCGCAGCCACTGCTCTCCTCCTTCGATGCTCGAGTCTCAGCGCTTCAGTTCGCGCCGAAGCCGTCCGCGGGGAACCAGGTGTTGTGGCTGGCGCCGCCGTCGACGTAGATGATCGAACCGGTGGTGCCGGGCAGCCAATCCGACAGCAGGGTCACCACGGACTTGGCGACGACCGTCGGGTCGTCGACATCCCAGCCGATCGGGGACGCGCCGTCCCAGTAGGTGTTGAGCATGTTCAGCTGCTTGGCGTCATCGGTAGCGGTGCCCGCGATGGCCTTGGCGGCGAGGGTCTTGATCGGCCCCGCGGCGATCAGGTTGGAGCGAACCTTCTTGGCCCCGCCCACCTCTCGCGCCACGTACCGGTTCACCGACTCGAGCGCGGCCTTGGCCACACCCATCCAGTTGTAGTACGGCATCGCGGTGCGCGGATCGAAGTCCATGCCCACGATGGAGCCGCCCTCGTTCATGACCGGCAGCACGGCGCGAGCCAGCGAGGCGTAGGACCACGCCGAGATCTCGAACGCCTTGGCGGCGTCGGCACCGGGGCCGTCCAGGAACGGCAGGGCCTCCGGGCCCATCAGGGTGCGCGGCGCGAACGCGATCGAGTGCAGCACACCGTCGATGCCCTCGGGCGCCAGCTCGCGGACCTTGTCGGCGAGCTCGGCCAGGTTCTCCTCATTGGTCACGTCCAGGCCGATGGCCGGGGGGACCTCCTGCGGCAGGCGCTTGGCGATGCGGTCGATGAGCCGCAGGCGCTCCGGGATACCGGTGATGATCACCTTCGCGCCCTGCTCCTGCGCGACCGCGGCCGCGTGGAAGGCGATGGAAGAATCGGTGATGATGCCGGTGATGAGGACGGTTTTGCCGTCGAGCAATCCACCCATGGGTTGGTCGGTTCTCCTCGTTGTGAAAATGCTGGGGTTGAGGTTTCTGGTCAGGGTAGGTCTCTGAGCGAAAGGCTCAGTGGCCCATGCCCATACCGCCGTCGACGGGGATGATCGCGCCGGAGATGTAGGAGGCGTCGTCGGAGACGAGGAAGCTGATCGCCGCCGCGACATCCTCGACCTGGCCCATGCGGCCTGCGGGGATGAAGTCGAGCACGGACTTGCGCATCTCCTCGGTCATGTCCTCGCGGGTCATGTCGGTGTCGATCAGACCGGGCGCGACCACATTCGCGGTGATGTTGCGCTTGCCGACCTCACGGGTGATGGCGCGCGCCATACCGACCAGACCGGACTTCGACGCCGCGTAGCTGACCTGTGCGGGCGAACCCATCTGGCCGACCACCGAGCCGAGGAAGACGATGCGGCCGAAGCGGTTCTTGAGCATATTGCGATTGGCGCGCTGGGCGACTCGCCACGCACCGGTCAGGTTGGCATCGATGACCTTCGAGAACGACTCCTCGCTCATGCGCATGAACAGGACATTGTCCACGATGCCCGCATTGGCGACGACGACCTCGACCGGACCCTGGTGCGCCTCCACCTCGGAGAACGCCCGATCGACCGACTCGCTATCGGTCACATCGCATTTCACACCGAAAAGACCTTCCGGCACACCGGACCCACGGTGGGTGACGGCGACCCTGTGTCCGTCGGCGAGCAGGCGCTGGGCGACCGCGAGACCGATGCCGCGGTTACCGCCGGTCACCAGTACCGACCGGGATGTGATGTTCGACATAAAGGCAAACCTATCTGTTCGTGTTCGGGACTCGGCGCGCGGTACCGACTTACGGCAGACGCTGACGATAGAGCAGGGCCGTGAGCACGCCACCGGCGGTCACCAGCAGGCCGAGTAGCAGCCACGGGCGGCTGGCGTCGCCCATGGTGGTCTCGTAGCCGATCTGTTCTTCCAAGTGGCCGTAGACGTTCTTGAGTTCTTCGAGCGTGGAGGCGGTGAAGAACTCGCCCCCGGACAACTTCGCGATCTCGCGCAGCGCATCGTCGTCCACCGGCACCCGCACCCGCTGCGACCCCTTGCCGTCCTGATCCGGAATCTCGACGGTGCCCCAGGTGGTGCCGAACGAAATCGTCGACACCGGAACGCCTTTCTCCTTCGCCAGCCGCGCGGCGGTGAAGCCGTGGCGAGGGTTCTCGACGTCCTTGTCGTCCGGAACGGTCTGTTTACCGTCGGACATCATCACGATCTGGGCCGGCGGCGGTTTCTCCGCGCCGCCCAGCACCGACGCCAGCGTGTCGATCGACTGCAGGGCGGTGAGAATGCCCTCTCCGGTGGCGGTGCGCTCGGCCAGCTTCATATTGTCGATGGCCGCCTTCACCGCTTCCCGGTTGGTCGTCGGCGACACCTGCACCGACGCGGTACCGGCGAAGGTGACCAGGCCCAGGTTGATACCGGGCGTCAGGTTGTCCGCGAACTCCTTGGCGGCCTTCTTGGCCACCTGAATTCGGCTGGGCGGCACGTCGGTCGCCTCCATGGACAGCGACACGTCGATCACCAGGATCACCGTGGCCCGGTTGCGCGGCACTCTCTTGGCCGCGGTCGGACCCGCGGCGGCGAAGGTCAGGAAGATCAGGCCCACCAGGGTGAGCGCCACCGGAATGTGCCGCCACGGCTTGGGCTGCGAGGGTGCGACCTTCTCCAGCAGATCCATATTGGCGAAGCGCAGCATGTGCTTTCGCCGCCGCTGCTGGATCAGGATGTAGATCAACGCGATCGCGGCCAGCACGGCCAGGAATCCCAGCCAGTACTGCGCCGTGAAATGCGAAAGGCTCAAAGTGACATTGCCAATGCTCACTGTCGCGGCACCCGCCCGGCAGTCGGGGCGCCGAAGGTGTGGCGCCGGGTCGACACGAATCTCACCACGTCCGCGATCCAGTCGCGATCGGTGCGCAGGGTCATCACCGGCGCACCGCAGCTGCGCAGCGCCTGCTCGACCTGGTCGCGATGACGCTGCGCGGCGCGCGCGAAATCGGCACGGAGCGTGGGGGTCACACTGAATTCCCGGGTCCGGCCCGACTCCGGGTCGTGCAGGACCACATCGCCGACATCCGGGAGTTCCAGATCGCGCGGGTCGAGCACCTCGACGCCGAGCAGGTCGTGGCGGCCGGAGATGGCGCGCAGCGAACGCTGCCAGTCGATGTCCCCGAGGAAATCGGAGACGACCACGGCCAGACCACGTTTGCGCTGCGGACGGCGCAGCGCCTCGATGGCCTCACTCAGATCACCGCGCACCCCGTCGGGAGCGTGCGGGGTGGTCGCGATCTTGCGCAGCATCGCCTGCTCGTGCACGCGGCCGCTGCGGGCCGGAATGCGGATCAGCTGCTGACCATTGGCCACCACCGCACCGATCCGGTTGCCGCCGCCACTGGTCAGATGCGTGACCGCGGCCGCCGCGGCGACCACCAGATCCCGCTTCTCGCACAGCGCGGTACCGAAGTCGACACTGGCCGACAGATCGATGACCAGCCAGGTCTCGAGTTCGCGGTCGGCGATCATCTGCCGCACGTGCGGATGGGTGGTGCGGGCGGTGACCGACCAATCCATCTGCCGCACATCGTCGCCCGGCTGATACATGCGGGCATCGCCGGGTTCGGAGCCGGGGCCGGGAATCAGGCCCAGGTGGTCACCGTGCAGCACGCCGTCCAGGCGTCGGCGCACGGTGAGTTCGAGCGTCTTCAACGCCGCCGACAACCGCGGGTCGGTCAGCTGCCCCTGCCGGAACGAGGGCGGGGCGTGCGTGGAGCCGCTGGGAGGTGAGATCGTCACGGGCGCAATCGATTCCGAGACCGGCCTCACTTCGGCTGCGGCTGACCGGGAACTCCGGACACCTGACCGTTGGGGGGCTGCGGAATACCCTGCTGCAGCGGCTGCGGAATGCCCTGGGCGGGCACGCCGGGCTGCTGCGGGGCGCCGTGCGGGCCCATCACCGGCGGCTGCGGCGGGGCGGGCATCGGGGCGGCGGCGGGCGCGGGGGCGCCGGCCGGGGCATTGGCCTGGGCGGCGACCTGCGGCAGGCCGACGGTCTGCAGCACGCGCTTGATCACATCGTCGGGGCTGACCTCGTCGGCGAGGGCGTCGTAGGACAGCACCAGGCGGTGGCGCAGCACATCCGGGATCACCTCGACGACATCCTGCGGGACCACGTAGTCGCGGCCGCGGATCAGCGCGACCGCGCGAGCGGCGGCGATGATGCCGAGCGAGGCGCGCGGCGAGGCGCCGTAGGAGATCCAGCCGGCCACGTCCTGCATGCCGAAGTCGGCGGGCTTGCGGGTCGCGGCGATCACGCGGACCACGTAGTCGACCAGCGCGTGGTGGACGAACGTATTGGCCGCCACGCTCTGCAGCCGGACCAGTTCCTCCGGATCGAGCACCCGCTTGGCCTCCGGCGGGGTGACACCCATCCGGTAGATGATCTCGCGCTCCTCCTCGACGGAGGGGTAGTCCACAACGACCTTGAACAGGAAGCGGTCGCGCTGCGCCTCCGGCAGCGGATACACGCCCTCCGACTCGATCGGGTTCTGGGTCGCCATGACCAGGAACGGATTCGGCATCGGGTAGGTCTTGCCGCCGATGGACACGTGCCGCTCGGCCATCACCTCGAGCAGCGCGGACTGCACCTTGGCGGGCGCGCGGTTGATCTCGTCGGCGAGCACGAAGTTCGCGACCACCGGGCCCAGCTCGGTGTCGAACTCCTCGCGGCCCTGCCGGTAGATGCGGGTACCCACGAGGTCGGTGGGCACCAGATCCGGGGTGAACTGCACGCGCGAGAAGCTGCCGCCCACCACCTTCGCGAAGGTCTCGACGGCCAGGGTCTTGGCGATACCCGGCACGCCCTCCAGCAGGACGTGACCTTTGGCGAGGACACCGACCAACAGCCGCTCGACCAGCCGATCCTGACCGACGATCACCCGCTTGACTTCGTAGATCGCCTTTTCCAGGGTCTGGACATCGCGCTCGAGGGTGTTCGGAGGCGAGGGCGGTGCATCCTTCACCGTGCTTACCCCGCTCACACCGTCAGTCGAAGTCACCAACATCCCCGCTTTCGCCTTGGTCCTGTGCGTTCCGCCCCAACTATTCCAGGTATCCCGCGCAATTGCCGCACCCGGATCGGATCACGGCGCGAATTTCGGTCGTGAAATGTGGCTTTCGGCTATTTCCTGGCCGTGGTGGCGTGGTCGAGGACCAGTTCGACGGCGTCGGCAACGGGGGTGTGACCGTCGGTCAGTTCGATGATGACGCGGTTGAGGGCCGGGCGATGCAGGGCGACGTCGATGAAGGCGGCGACATCGTCGCGGTGGACGTCCCCGTATTCGATCGCCAGTCCAGCCGTGACCAGTCCTTTTCCGGGTTCGTTGCGCAGCGTGCCAGGACGCACGATGAGCCAGTCCAGGTCGGTCGCGACGAGGTAGGCGTCGGCCATCTTCTTCACACGCATGTAGTGCTCGAAGCCGGGCGTCGTTTCACGATCGCGACCCGCGTCCGGGAACACGGACACCAGAACGAAACGGGCGACAGCGGCAAATCGGGCAGCATCGGCCGACTTTTCCAGTCCCCTGCCATCGATCAGCGAGGTCTGGTCCATCCCGGTGCCGTGCGCGCCCGCGGAGAAGACGATGGCGTCGTGGCCGTGGAATTTGGCGGCGAGTTCGTCCACCGAATCGGCGATCAGGTCGCCGGCCACCGGGGTCGCGCCGGTCGCGGCGATCGCCGCCGCCTGGTCCGGACTGCGGTGCATGCCGGTGACCTCGTCACCGCGCGCGGTCAACAACGTCGACAGGCGGCGTCCAATGCCACCGGCCGCTCCGATCTGGAATACCCTCATCGGTGACTCCTCTCGTAGGCGGGCACACCCTCAGCTTTCCATCGGACCGGCGGAACGATTCGATCGGTACCAGAAAGTTTCCGGAGCTCCGATCCGCCGAGCGGAGATGCGTCTAATCTTGCGAATGTCTCTGCCGCCGACCGCTTCTCCGCCGGTAGCGTTGTCGGTATCGGTCGACGGTGTCCGGTGATACGGGATGTGGTGTGCAGTGTGGGATTTCGAGGTTTCGCCCAGGCAATCCATCGGCGAGACAGTGCTGGAAGAACTCCGGGAGCGGGCAGCCGCCGACGGGGTTGCGCTACGGGTGGGAGTGGTTGTCGAACACAATGACGCGGTACTGATGCTCGAGCACGAGGAGCACGTCGAAGGACGCAGTCCGCTACACCTGCCCGGGACGGTGGTCCGCCCCGGCGAGTCGCTGGCCGGCGCCGTGGTACGGGCGGTGCGGGAGGAGACCGGGCTCGCGGTGGTCGATGTCGTGCGCCACCTCGGCAGCTTCGACTACCTCTCCAGTGCCGGAAAGCCGGTCCGCAGAGAGCATTTCGCTGCCGCCGTGGAGAGTGCGGGGCCGGTGCGGGTCACCAACTACGCCGAATACCGGTGGGTCCCGCTCAGTGGTGAACTGCCGGTCACCCCATCGATCCGCCGTATTCTCATGACGTACCAGGAGTAGCCACTCGCCGCTGCGGAGGACCACATGCTCGAGATAGACACTCGTCCGGTGGTCCTCGACCAATTCACGGTCGACGAGACCGGCCGGGCGGGGCAGCGTCCCCGCGGCGTGGTCTATCCGGTCACCGCCGAGGATGTGGTGACCGTGGTCGACTGGGCCCGCGAGCAGCGCACGCCGTTGATCGCGCGCGGGGCCGGGACCAGCCTGGAAGGGCATCTCCTGGCCCGGGGTGACGAGCTGGTCCTGGATTTCACCCAGGCCGACAAGATTCTCGACATCTCCCCCGGCGACTTCACCGCCACCGTGCAGCCCGGCGTCAGCCGGACCCGGCTCAATGCGGCGGCCGCCGAATTCGGGCTGCAGTTCACGGTGGATCCCGGTGCGGACGCGTCACTGGGCGGGATGGCGGCCACCAACGCGAGCGGCACCACCACCGTCCGCTACGGCGGCATGCGGGCCAATGTGCTCGCGCTGCAGGCGGTGTTCGCCGACGGCACCGTCACCCGGCTCGGGCGCGCGGTGCGTAAATCCTCGAGCGGATACGACCTGAAGGACCTGCTCATCGGGTCGGCGGGCACGCTCGGGATCATCACCGAGCTGACCGTCAAGCTGCATCCGATTCCGGAATGGATTCACTCGCTGCGCATTTCGTTCCCGACGGTGGCCGATGCCGTGGACACCGCGGTCGAGATGCTGGGCGCGGCGCTGCCGGTGAGCCGGCTGGAACTGGTGGACGCGCCGAGCATGGCCGCCATCAACACGTTCCGCGGTACCGCGTACTCCGAGGCACCTGCCCTGTTCATCGATATCGAATCCGGGTCGTCCGCGGCGGTCGCCGCCAATGAGCAGGAGATCGGGCGGATCGCCGCCGGGCACGATGCGATCGAGATAGCGACCGCACGCACGCACGGGGATCGGCACGTGCTCTGGGAGGATCGGCACAATCTGTACTTCGCGGTCAAGGCGAGTAATCCCGGCTGCCGGTTCATGATCACCGATACCGCGGTGCCCTATTCGCGGATCGCGGGGGCCGTGGACAGCGCCACCCGGCTGGGGGCCGAACTCGGGCTGAACATCACCGTCGCGGGGCATATCGGGGACGGGAACGTCCACACCATCGTTCCCTACACCGAAGACGAATACGAGGCGGCGCAGCAGTTCTCGGATCGGGTGGTGCGGCATGCGCTCGAGGTCGGCGGCACCGCCACCGGTGAGCACGGGATCGGGCTGGCCAAGAAGAAGTATCTACGGGAAGAGCACGGGGCCGCGGTGGATCTGATGGCGGCGGTGAAGCGGGCGCTCGACCCGCTGGGGCTGCTGAATCCCGGCAAGGTGCTCGACGTCAACCCGGGAAATCCGATTCCCAACGGCTCCTGACCACGGCCTCACGCGCGTGCTCGAGATGCGACATGGCATGCGCCGCAACATGATCGCGCAGGCGCGCCACCGCGGGCGTCGGGCGGTGATTGCCCGAGACCAGGCCGATGCTCCGCTCCCGCTCCCCGGTCAGGGGGACACGCGTGAGGCCGGGGTGCGGGGTCTCCGGGGCCGGGAGCACCACGATGCCGAGATTCTGGGCCACCGCCCCGCTGTCCTCGGCCAGTGCCACACCCTGATCACGGCCCGTCACGGTGGCATACACGCGATGCTTCCCGGGGACGACGAGCACGCCGTGCACATCGGGCGCGTCGGGGATCGTCCGAACCACCGACGACATCCGGCTCACCTCATGGGACTCGGCAGACGTCGCGGAACAGCGCGGCGGCCGCGTCGGCGGCGGGCTCGATCAGGCGGGGATCGTCGTAGAAGTCGATCTGGCCGACCGAGCTCAGCCACAGCTCCGATTTCGGGGATGCCACCGCAGCATAGAACTTGCGGGCCCAGGGCGGGACCAACGCGTTCTCGGAATGCACGAGCAGGAAGGGAACCGTCAGTCGCGCGGCGGCCTCCTGGGCGTCGAAACCGGCTGTGTGCTCGAAGGATTCGACCGCGAAACCATTCGTATAGTTGGGGACCGCACCGCGCGGGGTGCCGTAGTACTCGAACGCCTCCCGCAGCGGCATGGCGACATCCCCGTTGTCGGCCGCCACGGCCGGGATGGTCTCGACCTCACCGGCGGCCAGCCGGCGTTCCCGCGCCCGGCGTCCCCGCTCGACCACCGCCGGATCCGCCGGATTGGCGGCCGCATCCGGGTAGACCCCGGCGACGCCAGTGAATGCCCGGATGCGCGGATCATCGGCGACGGCCCGCGCCATGTACCCGCCTCCGGCGCACACACCCAGTGCCACCACGGTTTTGCCCGCGAACCGCTCATCGTCCTGCAACGCCGACACCGCAACCGCGATATCGGCGGCCTTGCCCAGCGGATCCTCCAATTGCCGTGGCACACCCTCGCTCTCACCGAACGTGCGATGATCGAAGGCCAGCGCCGCGAACCCGCGCCGCGCCAGCGCCTCCGCATACACGCCCGCCGCCTGCTCCTTGACGGAGGTCAACGGCCCGGTCGTGACCACGACCCCCGTCGGCGTCCCCTCCGGCAGATACAGCGTGCCCACCAGCCGATCCCCGTCCCGGGTGACCGTGAACGGAACTGTGCTGACTGTCATCTCGTGCCCTCGTCCTCGAATTCTTCGCATTACGGTGAAACAGACGGTAGGCGCGGACCCCGGCCGCCGGTAGAAGGCACTTCGCGGTGCCCTTCCGAATGGAGGCGACATGGCAGCGGTCATCCCGGACGTGCTCGAGGAATCCTGCACGACCCGGCAGGCCCTCGAACGCCTCGCCGCGAAATGGCGCATCCTGCTCATCTACGCACTACTGGACGGCCCGCAACGCCCCGCCGCGCTGCGCCGGCGCCTGCCCGGCATCACTCAGAAGGTCCTCACCGAAACCCTGCGCGGCATGGAATGCGACGGCCTGGTCGAACGCCACGTCTACAAGGAGACCGCTCCACAGCACATCGAGTACTCGCTCACCGAGCTCGGCAAATCCCTCGAAACACCCTTGGCCGCCATCTGCGCCTGGGCCACCGAACACGGCAAGGCATCTCGGGAATCATGAGCGATGCGCGAGATCTGTTCGACGAGACGACCGCAGCGGGAACCGTCCGACGCCTGGTGCGGGTACTGGAAGCCGTCGCCGACGATCCGGCCGTCGTGGTCGCCGCAAGGATCGAGCGACTGACCGACGCCTACAACCTGGCGATCCGGGCGGCCAGTGTGTGGCGGCCCGCGGTATTGGACAGCGACATGCTCTATTTCACCGCGACACGTGAAAGGCGATCCGATGCTGCGGGTCACGAGGGATGGGTGCCCGTGGTTCGTGGGCAGATTTCGACTTTCGACATCGATGCGACCCATCTCGCCATGACCGAACCGGGCGCGGTTGCTCAGATCGCCCGGATTCTCAATCTGCGACTGGATGGATGACCGCGTTTGTCACGGCGAGGTGACGGGCGCGTGGGATCCATCGGTTTGGTTGTCCGTTTGCGGCACGGTTTGGCCGTCCGGGAGGGGCGTGGCGAGACCCACTATCGCCCCGACCAATGCCCCGACCGCCCCACCGACCAGGGCGGCAGGTCCGGCGACGAAGCCGACGCCGATGGCCGCGCCGACGACCGGGAGGACAACCAAACCGGCCGGCAGGAACGGGATGCCCGAGACGAACCCGGCGACGGCGCCGACTATTCCGGAAGCGATCACGGCGGGCGAGACCGCTGCCACGGCGATGCCTGCACCGATTGCCGCACCGACGCCCGTGTCGGTGACGGTGACGGTGCATCTACGGGGATCTCCCGGGATGCTCGCGCAGAAATCCTGGATCGGCTGCTGATCCACGGTCGGCGGCAGCAAGTCCGGCGCGTCCGCCTTCTCGACTCCGGTCCAACTGTCGGCGGCGAGCGGATTCGCCGGGCCGACGGCTCGATCGTCGCGGCGCGTGTCGACCGGCGGTGCTATCCCGACCGGCGATTGGTCGAGTAGAGCGAGGTCGGTCGGCACCGCGAAAGGACCTGACCCCTGCTCGTGTTGGCTCAGCGATAGCCAGTCCGCCGTCGTCGGCGATCCGGCAAACACCGGCGCGGCTTCACCCGGGGATGCGCTGACCACACCGGTTCCGAGGATGACGGCAACAGGCAACATGCTCGCAATTAGTATTGAACGTGATCGGGACCAAAGACCGGCTTGCGACATTTCGCACCTCCTGGACTCAGCGCTTCTCGACCTCGAGTATTCATCGCACCGCGCAGACAGCTTAAGCGGCGGGCACCGCCCGGACTGGCAAAACTCGCCGAATTCCATGTGCACCTGGCAAATCCGTGGCTGTGCGAGGTGTTGCGCGGCAAGCCCCGGCGTCCGAATACACCGGGCCAGCATCCAGTTGGAGTTGCCAATCGTTATCTATTTGTTGTCGCATTACTCAGTTGGAGCCAGCGCTGCGCTGCTGGCCGCGGATCTGCGCCCTGGCGCGGGCGGTGCCTCCGATCGCAATGCCGTCGTCGACTCCTATCAGAATTGGCGGCGTCGAATTCTCATCGAGTCGGCGCTTCTTCGGCGCCGCGAACCGAGCAAGTGCCACACGCGTTCCACGAAAGCTCAAGGCGGAGAGAGCATGTATGCGAACTGCCAATCACCGCTGCCATATAGCTCGCCGACGAACCGCGGCCCGGTTTGCTTCTGGTCGCGTTGACAGACGCCAATGAGGCTGCTTCCGCGATGCGCTGGAATCCATTCCGCTGCTGGCGTTGTGGATCGGAGTCGGGTGATTTTCCGGCGCACGAATGGTGGCCACCCGCTCGGATCCGGCCCTGCAGTCATGGCATTGGATACCCGAAATTGACTTGGGTACAGTCGAATTCGTGCCCATGCCCGTTGTGATAGATACGAACTCGGTCGCGAAGGCTGCCGTCGGAGATCGCCTTCAGGCTCTCACTTGTTCATCGATCCAGTGATGGGCCAACGTGGTCCAGATCGCGGCGTCACCGGCACCGCGCGCCAGGCCGAGGCCATGGGGGCCATGCGGGAACACGTGCACCGCATGGGGTACGTCGTTCGCCGCCAACGCAGAAGCCAATCGTAGATGTGCTCGGGCGGCACGTAAGTGTCCTCTGCGGTGTGCCAGACGAAAAACGGGCGTGATCGAGGCGGCCGCGGCGTCCGGCCCGGCGCTGGCTGCCCGAGGCACTTGTTTGGGGACAAGAGAATCCCCCCGCTCGCGGACACGAGGTCTAACGCATTGGTGGAGAGCAGATTTCCCCAGCAGTTGTAGCCGTTGCCCCATCAGCGGGTGAGCGTGGGCTATTCGGCGGACTCAGGCGGCGTGTCGGCGAGTGTTCGGACCGCTGAGGAAATGGCTGCGCCGAGCCGGTCAAGTGTGTAGTCGGGCCCGAGGATCATCCGTCGTAGCTGCGGCATGGCCAAGCTCCATCCGACGAGGCCGAGGGTGAAGAACAATAGGGCCTGCGGATCGTTGTCGCCGGACGTCATCGTGGTTCGGGCGGCGCTGATCTTGTCGAGGTAGTGCTGAGTGCGCGTCTCTTCGTCGGGAACCGGCTCGTCGCCCATTTCGAGCGCTTCCCACAACAGCAGTCGCAAGGCTGCGGGGTGGGCGCGGTGATAGTCGAACAGGGCACCGGCGTAGGTCCCGAGGTTTGCGTCGTCGCCGGGTGGCACGGCTTCCGCCAGGTCGGTCATCAACCGTTCCAGCACGGCAGCGAACAGTGCCTTCTTGTCGCCGAAGTAGTCGTAGATGGCTCGCTTGTTGGCCTTGGCGGATGCTGCGATGCGGTCCACGCGAGCGCCGGCGACGCCGTGGGCGGCGAACTCGGCCGCCGCTGCGGTGAGGATGCGTTCCCTGGTTGCCGCTGAATCGTATGCCACGTCCGAATTTTAACGAACCGGTTCGTTTGACAGGGTCCGTCGCCAACTTCTAGCATTCGAACCAACTAGTTCGATCGGATCTGGAGATAGTGATGTCCACGATTGAAGAGCAGCAACGTTCCCAGCCATCCGCCGACACCGGGTTGCCGGTGCGGGGACCGCTGTTCGCGGTGATGGCGATCTGCAGCGGTGTGACCGTGGCGAATGTGTATCTGGCGCAGCCGTTGCTGACGTTATTCGCCCACGGGCTCGGTGTCGCGCCGTCGTCGGCCGGGCTGGTGGTGACGTGTGCACAGTTCGGGTACGCGGCAGGAATTCTGTTCCTGGTGCCGTTGGGGGACGTACGGCGTCGCCGGCCGCTGCTGACGGTGATGCTGACCGCGTCGGTGCTCGCACTACTGCTGGGTGCGCTCGCCCCGAGCTTGTCGATGGTGGCGGCGGCCGCGGCACTGGTGGGCGGGTTCACCGTGGTCCCGCAGGTGCTGGTGCCCCTGGCTGCCGAACTGGCCCCGCCGCAGCGGCGAGCCTCGGTTGTGGCCGGAGTGCAGATCGGGTTGATGACCGGGATCATCGGCTCACGAGTGATCGGCGGTGCTGTCGGCGAGCTGTTCGGCTGGCGCGCGGTCTACGTGCTCGCGGCCGGGCTGACCGCGGCGACCGGGCTGCTGACCGTGGCCCTGGTGCCGCGAGAACCTGCCCGCATGAATGCGATCGGATACGGGCGGTTGTTGACTTCGCTGCCGCGGCTGCTGCGCAGCGAACCGGCGTTGCGGCAGTCGTGCCTGCTGCACGCGGCCCTGTTCGGAGGCTACAACGCCACCTGGACCTCGCTGGTGCTGGTGCTGACTCACGAGCCGTATCACTTCAGCACGGCGACCGCAGGTCTGTTCGGTGTGCTGGGGCTGGCGGGCGCGTTCGCCGCGCCCTGGGCCGGGCGGTTCATCGACCGGCGCGGCGCACTGCCGATCATCACCGCCGCGTTGGTGCTGACACTGCTCTCAGCGGGGGCCTACGCGCTCGGCCGGTCTGCGCTGGGGTTCATGATCGTAGCGATCATCGCGGTCAATATCGCGGTGCAGTGGAGCCAGATCGCCAACCAGGCCCGCATTTTCGCCTACCTGCCCGACGCCCGCAGCCGCGCGAACACCGTCTACATGGTCGCGGTCTTTCTCAGCGGCGCGGTCTGTGCGGCGCTGGCGGGAGCCTGCTACGCCGGGTTCGGATGGCTGGGTGTCTGCGGTCTGCAGGCGGTGCTCGCCCTCGCTGGGCTGATGGGGCTGCCTTTCGCGCGCCGCTACGACCGGAGCTCGGTATCCGCTTGAGCGTCAGCACCTTTCCTGAGCTTCCCCCCAATACCGATCACTCGAAGGAGATCACACTCATGACTATGCCCGCCATGCCTGCCGCCGTGATGCAGTTCTTCACCGCCTCCCGATCCGGCGACGCCGACGCCTGGGCGGAAGCATTCGCCGTCGACGGCGTCTTCCACGATCCGGTCGGGGAGCCACCGATCGTCGGCCGCGCCGCCATTCGCGAGTTCATCGCCTCGGTGCTGCCGAATTTCAACCCGTTTCTCGGCCTCACCCCACGCGAAGCCCACACCGTCGGCAACTCCGTCGCCGTGTCCTGGACCGGCGCGGCCGTCACCGACACCGGCACACCGGTGAACTGGTCCGGTATCAATGTCTACGACCTCGACGAGAACAGGCTCATCCGCGAGGCCCGCGCCTACTTCAACCGCGCGATCTTCGCCGCCCAACTGGACCGCTCGCCCGGTTCGGCCTGAACCCTGGCCGAAGAAGCCGCCGGCGGCGGCGCCTCGAACCTGCGAACCCGCCGCCAGCGCGCGGCCTTTCCCACCGGCAAGACCTTCCACATCTGGAGCGAGGAAGCCTCCTCGATCCGCCCGAGATGACGCCGCACAATGTGAAAACCCCGAATCTGCCGAGGTCGCTTGCGGCCTTCGCTGATGCGGTCATTGCTGCTCCTCGCGACGTCATCGAGCCTTCCCTGGCACTGGAAGTACACAACCGGCTGGTGTAGCCCACCCACCTTCGGTATTACGCCCAGCCGACAACACAGCCCGTGCGCGAGGGCACGGGCAGCTCGTGATCGCCTCCAGGAGATCGGATTCGGATCAACCTCGAAATCATCGGGTCAGTTCCTCCGAGACCCGCCAGAGACGCTCGGCATTGTCCGGATCGAGCGCATAGGGCGCGACCCCACCTGTGTGGCCGGCCCGCTCGCTGACCTCCGGAGCCGGAGCACAGTCCTCGTAGTAGCGACCCGTAACACCCTCCACCCGAGGGCTGGCGGCGAGCAGCACCGACGTCGCGGCACCCTGCTCGACCGTCTTCACCGGCGGCAACGACAGATCGGTCTGCTCCCCGAAAGCCTCGAGATCGCCGGGACTCATATGTCGCGCCAACGCGGTACTGGCGATATTGCCAGGCATCAACGCATTGACCGTGACACCGTCACCGGCCCAACGCCGTGCAGCACCGACAGCGAACAGAATATTGGCCGACTTCGACTGACCGTACGACGTCCACCGGTCATACGGGCGGAATCGGTAATGCAGATCGTCGAAGACCACCGGCGAGAACAGATGCCCGATCGAGGACACGCACACCACCCGGGCACCGCCCGCGGCTGCCAGCGACCGGTACAAGCGAGTCGTCAATACGAAATGTCCGAGATGATTGGTAGCGAATTGCATTTCATACCCAGCAACGGTGCGGGTGAGTTGAGGCAGAGCCATCACACCGGCATTGTTGACCAACACGTGCAACGGTCCATCCCAGGCACGCGCGAAATCGTTCACCGACCCAGGATCGGCCAGATCCAACCGGGCCACGCGTATCCCACCCGCCCCGCCCGGCACCTTCTCGCCGATCTCGTCCGCAACTTTCCTACCGGCCTCTACATTCCGCACCGCCAGGGTCACCTCCGCACCCGCGGAGGCCAGCGCACGAGCGGTCTCGGTACCGATCCCCGAGCTCGCGCCAGTGACGACGACACGCCGACCATGAAGATCAGCATCGGCGACGATCTCGGCCGCCGTGGTCGCGGCGCCGTAAACAGTAATTGGCATCGTGAACCCCTTCCGTGTGAACCAAATCCACATCGTCTGCACACGCGAAAATGTCTGTCTCCACCGCCCGAAATACCGATCGGCGCCGCATGCGCCGGACTCCCCCGACCCGCCGCCCGGCCGCACAACCGACCGAACGACAATCCCACCGCCTCGCGAGCCGTAAACCGTCTCCGCCCGCACCGACTCCCGACCGGAACGCACTCACCATGAAATCCAATTGTCACGCCCAACACAGCCACAGTCGATGGACACACGAACATTCCATCTACCCCGCCGGTGTAGCCACGGACACCGTGGGCGGCGTGCATCGTGGACCGGATGCGTTTCCCACCGACGTGCTGCCCAAGCTGGCGGCAGCCCTCGATTTCGCCAGCATGCACGTAGATGGCATTTCGGCCGATGGTGATGAAGTTGTCGCCCTGCCGGCGGCACGTTGTGTGGGCGGCGAGGACCTCCGGCTCGTAGAACACTGGACCGTTCGTGATGACAAACTCTGGCGTGTGAGGGCTTTTACAACACGCGGCCCCTCACCAAGGACAGCTGACGGCTCGTAATCCTTTGAGGGGCCGGAAAGCTTTCGGACAGTGAGGTAGTGGATGAGTCACCCGGCTGTGCTGGGTCCGCGTTCAGTGCTCGAACTCCGCCAGCACTTGCCTCAGAAACGCCTGAAGCGGCTGGGGCACGGATGCCTTTGCGCCGGAAAGGGTTTCGACCACGGTTTGCATGCACACGCCGGCATCGACGACGGGCCGGACCAGCCCGAGTTCCGCGCAGCGCGTCAGCGCCGAGGTCGATCGGTCGGCCGCCCGCGCTGTGTGGCCGCTCGCCGATAGGCAGCATGCGTAGAGAAGCTCGGCGTTGAGCAAGGCACGGGGCCGATTCTGTTTTGCGATGGCGCGGACCATGGATTCAGCGAGTTGAGTGGCCTGCTCCGTCGCCGACCGGGTGCCGGCGGCGAGCAGGAGCCGGATGGCGGAGTCGTGGTTGATTTCCGCGGTTATCGCGGACGGCGCATCAGGGCAGGCGGTCAAGGGTTCGAGTTCCTCGAGATCGCGACGCTCATCGTCGGTGATCGTCAGTCCGCAACGGATGCGCTCGTTGCGGATCCGTGCGGCCAAGCGCGGCAACGACAGATTGGCCGCGATCTTCGATCCTTCGTCGAGTCGCTCGTGCAAGGTGTCGAGGTCGCCACGCACCGCAGCCAGTCGCGCACCGGTTCCGTAAGCGGCCGACAGGAATTCGACCGTGCCCCCCTCGCGGCTCAGCCTGGCTGTCAGCAGCGCTTCAGCCTCGATGAATTGCCCTTTCTCATAGAGCAACTCGCCGAGCAGGGTGCCGGCCAACCGGGCGGCATGGGACTGCTCTCCTACTTCCAACGCCAGTCGAAGAGCCGTCCGGAAGGTGGCTTCCGCGGCGCGGACGTCGAGTTGCTCGAAAGAGGCGCTCCCGTCGATGCAATCGCAGTACATCACTCCGAAAGGACCGCGCGCCTGGTCCCGATACGGTGCGAGCCACCGGTGCCAACGGTGAATGTCGTCGAAGTCGAAGCGATACAGCGCCGAAACCATTGCGACCACCGCGATTCCGTGCGCCAGGAAGGGCCGGACCGGCCCGGGCGGCGATATGGGCGCCCCGTCGGCTGCGGGTCGGTCGAGGACGAGATCCACGGCCGTTCGCACCACGTCCAGCTCGTGCCTCGTCTCTGTCGATCGCTCATCACCGGGCGAGGCGGCATCCAGGGCCATATCGCCCCGTTCCAGCGCGGACAATGCCGCAACCGGCCGCTGGAGGGCGACATTCGCCCACGCGATCTGGACCTGCAACTGCGCGTTCAATGCCGAGTACGAGCCGGGCAACTTGGCCGCCAGCCCGATGAACGTCGCTATACGTCCCTGTTCCATCAGCAGTTCGGCATGATCCGCGACTATCGCAGTGGCGCGATCGGGTGCACCCGCGGCGAGTGCGTGGTCGACGGCCTCGGTGAGCATGTCGTGGGCTCCGAACCAATCCGAGGCGATCGAATGCAACTCTTCCAGTAGCCCGGGATGGCCGCGTGCAAGGCGAGCGCGCAGAAAGTCGGCGAACAACCCGTGATAGCGGAACCACCGCAGATCGTCATCGATGCTGCGCAGGAACAGATCCCGTTGCCGCACCTGCTCGAGCATGTCCTGTCCGGAATCGACCCCGGTCAGCGCCTCGGCGAGTTCACCACAGATCCGGTCGGGCACCGCGGTCCGCATGACGAACTCGAGCAGTCGAGGCTCGAGGGCATCGAGCACGTTTTCCATCAGATACTCGCCGATGGCATAGTGCCGCCCGGAGATCTGATCGATGTAGGCTCCCGGATCATCTCGCCCGCGGAGGGACAGCGTCGCCAATTGCAATGCGGCAGCCCAGCCTTCGGTCGATTCACGCAGCCGTTCGACATCCGTGGCGGCCAGTTCCAACCCGTTCATGTCCGCGAGGAATTCCGACGTCTCCGCACCGTCGAAACGCAGGTCGGACTCGTCGATCTCGATGAGTTCATCCTGAACTCGCATCCGACCGAGGGGAAGGCCGGTCCGGCTACGACTGGTGACAATCAGGCGGAGGTGATGGCAGCCGCGGTCGAGCAGGAATTCCAGGGCCGCGACCGTGGGTGCCGCGGTCACCCGGTGCCAGTCGTCGATCACCAGAGCCACTGTCTCGCCGCTGCGATGGAGTTCGTCGATGAGCGTCGTCATCACGTACCGCGCCGCATCGCTGGCATGTTCTTCGAGCATGTTGTGCAGCTCGGCGGCGACACCGGGATGCGCGCAGCGAATCGCTTCGACCACATGGGACAGGAACCACACCACGTTGTCGTCATCGTTGTCCACGCTGAGCCAAGCAACCCGAATGCCCTCGGCCTCGAGCATTCTTGCCCACTCGGCGGCCAACGTGCTCTTTCCGAATCCGACCGGGCCGTGAATCAACACGAGCCGCCGAACATCTCCTTCCCGCAGCCGCGCGAGCAATCGCTCGCGCTGGAGTGGTCGGCGCGACGAGCTCGGCGGTCGGTAGCGGGTCGAAGGCGTCGGCACCGCGCCGGACAGCGCACCCGGGGCTTCCACTGCACGCGCCGGTACGACCGCCTCGACTCTTTGTGCCTCACCACCTTTGGTCGGCAGCGCCATGGAATCCACGGCCAGCCCGGACGAGAACTGGATGTTTCGCAATCGATCGCCGAACTCGCGGACCGAGGCAGGTCGCTCCGTGATTTCCTGCGCCATAGCCGATTCGAGCATCGCGCACAGTGGGGCGGACACACCGTTTGTACGCAGATCGGGCACCGGCTCCGAGGTGATCCGCACGAACTGCGCGACCAAGGATTCGCCCTCGCGCCGTTGGAAGGCCGCGTGCCCGGTCAGCAAACAGAACATCGTGGCGCCCAGGCTGTACAGGTCCGCGGCCGCCGTGGGCTCCTCGCCACGGAACACCTCGGGCGCGGTGTACGCCGGGGTTCCTGCCACCAGCCCGTCCGCTGTTTCGAACGCGCCACCGATGCGGGCGATCCCGAAATCGCTCAGCTGCGGCTCGCCATAGTCCGACAGCAGAATGTTCGCCGGATTCACGTCCCGATGCACCATGCCGTGCGCGTGCGCGGCCGCCAATGCGCCAGCGATCTTGATGCCGATCGACAACACTTCTTGCCATGGCAGCGGTCCCGACGCCTGCAGCCGCGCCTGCAACGACCCGCGCGAGAAGAATGGCATGACCAGGTAAGGCCGGCCGGATACGGTGACGTCGGCCGACAGCACCTGAACGATGTGCGGATGACCCGCGAACCGCCCCAGCGCGCGCTGCTCCCTGAGAAATCGCTTCCACTCGTCGCTGCCGGAGGACGCGTCGAGAACCTTGACTGCCACCAGCCGAGCGAGCGAGTGATCCATACAGCGGTAAACGACACCGAAACCGCCGCGCCCGATTTCCGTCGCATCGTCGAATCCCGCGGCGGCAAGTTCTGCGCTCACACCGATGCGCAGGTCGCGCCGGGTGCCTTCGATGTCACGCTCGACCATGGCCCGCTCACCTCTTGCCGTGAGAATCGGCCCCGACAGCACGATCGTAGCTCCACCACCACGGTCACCGGCGATTCCGTGATGATTGCCGTGGACCCGCCAGCCCCGCGCTGCTTTCCCGGCCGCATTCGGCGGCGTGATCAGTCACTCGATTCGCTGCAGTTCGGCTGCGGCACAGGCAATCTCGCGCGCTTCGACCGCCGGAACGCCGAGCGCGACGAGACTCGAGCACGCAGCAGCAACCTCTGGTTCGGCCTCGGCCCAGTTCTCGTCGTTCCGAGCCTCCGGGGCAGACCAACCACAGCGCCGCGAAGGCCGATCGTGTTCATCTCCAGTGATGCCGCGGCGGCACGTGACAGCTGGCGCTGAGCATGCCGTCGGCGCTGATGCAACCACCAGGCACACTGGACCGGCTCGTCACGTTCGGCTGCTGCTGTGCTTTTAAATTCTCGTTGTAGTTGACATCCGATGCGGGGCGTGACCTCCCGTTTTATGGACTGTCTCACCGTTCTGTCATCAATCTGTCTCATCATTTTGTCATTTTTCTGGCGACCATCGGGGTGTCGCAGTCGACCGGTGAGCTGAACGCTGGGAGCCGAACCCACGGCTGTCTGAGCACATCGGGTACATCCGGAGCGCGGCCGGAAGCTCAAGCTCCAACGTAGTTGTTGGAGCCCCGATTTGACCCACCCTGCAGCCACACCTGTTGTGGGTGGCAATGATTCAAGCACGTGATATATGCACCGAGTGTCGATCCCGTTGCAGCCCAGGACAGTCACAATCCTCGTCAAGGTCAGGCATCGAGACTGTCCTATCAGTCCCCCAACGGTCGCCAGGGGCCGAGACGGCCATGCCTCAGCAAGGCCCTGCGCCGCGCAGCAGTTGGGTGAGTGTTTCCACTGACATGACCCGAGGGCAGAGCTGCTTGAGAGCCTATGGAGCCAGATTCCGGCATCCACCGACCGGATCCGCTGTACACCCGCCCGTCGGGCACCAACCTGGTACCGGTTGTTGTTATCGCTCTGTCGAGCCCGCGGGGCACGGCGCGCGTCGTGAATCTGCCTCTCACAGAGTCGCGGCATAGCGCAGCGCGGCGTCGACCACGGCGGCCATGTCATCGAGGTCGACATCGACACACAACAATGATCGCGCCCCCTGACCTGTCCCTCGATAGCCGAAGTATCCTGCTAGGCCATGGATCTTGGCACCGCGCTTGAACCCGTCACTGGATGGATCAGCCAGCAACCTCGCCACGGCGGGACCTGCGAACGCCATGAATGCTCGCTGATCCAACCAATCCCGATGCGCGTGCGCTAGCAGCATCGACCCTTCTCGATCGCCGGTCGCGTCACCGAGCATGAACCTCAACTCGAAGGGAACATCGACGCGTCCACGACGCGGACGCTGCAACTCGACGTACAGATAGCCGTTAGCGAACGCCCGCCATGCCATGAAATTGGCTCCCCCGGTCGACCTCTCCTGACCGAACTCCATCCCGGTCGCGACCGCGACCTCAGCCGACAGCACATGCAGTCGTCTAACCCGCAGCAGGTCACTGACCGTGCCCGTCACCGCATCAGCCGGACCGACCGCCTCCCTGTCTAGCCGGGAGAACAAGTCGTAGGCCTCGCGAGCGAGAGCGGAGGCGACGGCATCAGTCGACCCATCAGCCCACGCCTTCAGCATCGCCGCTACCGAATGAGCTCGGCTCCAGTTGCTCGGCTCACCCGCGATCGGATCGTTGTTCGGTCCGACCAGGAACCGACGCGCCAGGGGTATTCCACTCTGGTCCGCCCACTGGTCATAGACGTCGAACTGGTTGCCGTGTACACCCGCCCCAACTTTGAATTCCAGTATCGCGCAAGGATTTCCCGACAGGTCGACCACCATGTCCGCGCTCCCCTGTCCCAGCAACCGCACCTCGCGGCGCACACCGAGTACACCGCCAGCCACACCCAGAAGCGACCGCAACGGATCCGGGTCACGCTCGGAGAGGTAGGTGACCAGGTCGGTCCAATCGTTTTCGTTGCGTAGCAACCTGCTCAGCCCATAGCCCACCCGAGCACGCTACCCAGCCCTCACAGCCAGTACTGATGTTCTGCGGCACCGGGATCGGGACCGGCCAGCGCATCGTGCGTCGTGGCGGACCCCTCCTAGGTCACCGCGATTCTGAGCACGAGTGGCTTCCACGGCCTCAGATCAGGTCGCACAGTTGGCTTTCCCTTCGTCCGCGCAGGTGCGGTCGCGCATGTGCACCGCCGCCACCCGTGGGTCATCAGGTGTCCAAGGCAAGGGTCAATGCGTGCCGAGAAGCCCGAACTCGGCAGCTACGGTGGGCCATCGCCTCAACATCCGTTCGAGCTCGCTCGACGACCACAGGATGATCATCGGTCGGGTCGCGGCATTGTTATGGATCTCGACCCAACGCACAGCGTCGTCGGTGAATGCCCCGGTGGTCGCGATGATCAGGCGCCGCACTGGCTCGATGGGGTCCAACATCGGTACTTTGGCGCGAACCAGATCAGCGATCTGTGAAGCGTTGACCCCGCGGCTAGACGAGTGATTCCTAACCCGGTCGCGCTGCGAGGGGCTCAAGTTTTGACGTGGCGGAGGGTATCGATGTCGATGTGTGACGAAAGACCTCGA